>NZ_CDHP01000011.1:0-108741 GCF_900002895.1 Ercella succinigenes
TCTAGTTGTCAGGGTACGCTCGCGATAGCCATTCCGATAGCTGACACGTCCATCACTTCGCTCATACGGCTCGGCATTCAATTGTTCGCTGGCCTGTCCTCGCAGCACCGCATCAAATACTTTTTCCAGTAATTTCGCCACCCCGTTCTCCCGATTTCCAAGCATAAGGTCTTTAAGAATTTCGTCTTCCAGTGTAAGATGTACTTGAGCCATGATCTCATTCCTTTCAGTTGTTAGTTTCGCAAAACCTATTATACCGAAAGCGAGCTCGTGGCTCTTTTTTATTTCTCAATTTACACCAAGTATACGGACTTTATCCCCCAAAACTTAAATCTTGATAGACAATATGCACTAGGTATAGCACATATTACAATAACGATAATCGAAACAATAACAACATAAACTGAGTTAAATAAATTATTTCCTATATTTGATTTCTCAAAAGCACGTACATAATTATCCCAAGCCAAAGACTCAGGGAACGAAAAAGGATTTGCCAAAAATTCAGTATTTGTTTTAAATGATGAATACACATTCCAGAACAAAGGATATAACATAACACATGTTGCTAAAATAAAAAATGTTCTTAAAAACCAACTTGACATTATGCTTTTTTGCTTCAACTCATGCACTGCAATGCACCTAACCTTCCTGTTTAGCCGTCATAAGGCGAGATATAATTGATAGAAAAATAGATATGAACAAAGTGAAAACAGTAATAGCCATGGCATAGCCAAAATTAGCATTGACCATCCCCTGATTGAACATATACTGAAGCAGAACAGTTGAAGCACCATTAGGACCTCCACCAGTCATTACGTTTGACAAAACAAAGCTCAAGTTAATCGTTCCTGACAGGGAAAGAACATAAGTTATGCCAATAATATTTTTTATTAAAGGAATTGTTATCAAAAAAAACTGATTCATTTTACCTGCACCGTCAATCGTTGCTGCTTCATATATTTCTGGAGATATACTGTCCATAGCAGCAATATGCATAACCATATAATATCCTGCCGCCTGCCAGATAAGCGCAACCCCTATACACCACAATGCAGTAGAGCCATCTCCTAGCCAAGGCTTAACAAGCGATTCCATTCCAATATTTTTCATCAAAGTAGTTAAAATGCCCATATTGGGATGGAAAACAAAAGACCAAACTATACCTACTACCGTCATTGATACTATGCTAGGGAAAAATAGAAAAGTTCTGTAAAAGCCTTTTTCCTTTAACCTGCTTTGAACAAGTAAAGATGCAAATAACAGGCTAAATGTAAGAGTAACAACAGGCACTACAAGCATTAGTTTTGCGGTATTTGTAAAAGCCTGCACAAAGTACTTGTCACCAAGCATATAGGTATAATTTGATAAACCGATAAATTTAGAAACTCCACCAAGGGTAGTTGCAGTAGTAAGCGACTGCAACAATGCTCTTATAGTTGGAATAATAGTAAAATATATCGTAAGTATCAGCGCAGGCAAAATCGATACAACTACAAAACTTACTGGTAATTTTTCTAAACTCCTTTTTTTTCTAATATTGTTTTCAAGCCTCATTTTACTTCCTCCAGAAAACAGCTCCGCCATAGTGGCTGGTGTCCACAACAAGCAGAGCCGTTTATTGTACCAATGTTTACTTTTTACTTAGCAGGAGATATTTATATTAATTTAAGCTGCATCTGACCGGATTTCGGCAAAAGCTTCTTCAATCCCTTCTGCCCACTGCTTAGCAGTCATACTTCCATTCATTACATCAGTCAAAGGATTGAAAACTTCATCTGAAACAACAATTTTGCTGCCCTGAGGAACTGCATCAAATCCTACAACCATTGAAATACCTTCTCCGTAAACTAGATTCATGTTATAAACACCATCTGTCACTATGCCTTTTACCAGCTCGTCAGCTGTTTTGAGAGCATATATACCATTAGCATTTTCTGCAAAAAGTTTTACAGATTCATCTGTGTAAAGGAATCTCAAAAATTCTTTTGCAAGTTCAGAATTTTTAGCTTGTGCAGGTATACTGAACTGTTCAACACTGGTCATAACAAAACGATCATCACCAGAAGTCATAACAGGCGCAGGAGTGAGACCAAACTCAAATCCTTCTGCACGTGGAGCTTCAGCCATTTCACCTTCCATCCAGTTACCATTTGGGATAAAAAGAGCTTTGTTCATCATCATATCAGTCTGTGACTGTGTATGATTCAAAGCTACCGTGCCTTCCATAAGATAACCATCGGCAGAAATACGGGCAACATTTTCCAGAACAGAGAGAACTTCTGCATTATCAACGGAACCTTCTTCATAGCTGGTTATTTGGGCAAAATTATCAAGTCCAACTGCTGAAGCAATTGCTGGCCAGATAACACTTTCCATATATCCAGGATAAATACCCTGGTATGTAAGAAGTGCAATATTTTCTTCTTTTGCCTTTTCGCCTAATTCAAAAAAATCTGCCCATGTTTCAGGTAAATCCCAATTGTTTTCTTCAAATAATGTTTTGTTATATACTAATCCCATAGGACTAACATTAAATGGAGCAAGATAGATTTTGCCATCACCATAAGGAGCACATTTTCCTGTTTCCAGCACACCATCAATTATCAATTCTCTCAGATTTGATTCTGAGTTAAGAGCCGGCTTATCAAAAACATCTGTAATATCAAGCAAACTTTTTTCTTTAACCAAAGCGGCAACAACACCAGATTGATCATTATCATTCATACTGATAAAGTCTGGAACATTACCGGCAACAATCTGAGGTCTAACTATATCTCCAATAGTCGGACTTATCTGCATATTTACTTTAACACCGGGGTACGCTGCTTCAAATAAAGTTATTACCTCATTCCAATAATCAGGTCCATATCCGCCTTCAAAAATTGCAATATTCAGTTCTTTATTCTCAAAATCTTTTGAATCAGATTGCTCTTCTAAACTATCGTCAGAGGTTTCCCCTGTATCTGCCTTAGTCGCAGACGTAGTTGTTGAAGTTGTTGTTTCATTATTGCCACATCCCGTAGCTATAACACTCACCGCCAATAAAAAAACTAAAATAAGACTAATATACTTTTTCATTGCTATCCTCCTTAGATTTTGCTTGTTCAGGATCCTGTTTGCATCCATATTATAGTTATGGAGAAAGCAAAAAAACATGGAGACTATTAACCGAGATATGTAATATATTGACTTTTGAAAATATTAGGGTGTAGAATGCATCGAATAAAGAACAATGAGCAATTAATTTTTTTTGCATTTTTATTAAAAATCACTGATTGTTTCAGGGAGGTTTTTATGACAACCAATTTCAAAAACAAAGTTATTTATTCAATCAGAAGAATAAACATCCAAAACAGGCTTTTGATTATATTCCTTTCATTATCACTTATCCCTGTCCTTTTTATAGGCATTTATGCTTATAATATTTATACCAACTCAATTAATGATAAGCTTTCTTCATCAGCTCAACAAACAGTTGGACTTCTTAACGCTACTATAGCAACCGAACTTGAAAGATACGCCTTCTATATCAATTCTCTTTCAATATCCGATTCTGTACAGCAGCTTCTTCTTGCCGCACCTTCAGAAGATTTTGTAATTGATGTGCAGGATGTCATATCA
The DNA here is from genome assembly GCF_900002895.1 of Ercella succinigenes. Classification (NCBI taxonomy): domain Bacteria; kingdom Bacillati; phylum Bacillota; class Clostridia; order Eubacteriales; family Oscillospiraceae; genus Ercella; species Ercella succinigenes. The sequence goes on from NZ_CDHP01000011.1 coordinate 3,625, forward strand.
ATCAGAAACAAAATAACCGATACAACTATTCAACCAATATATCTAAAAAACATAAGAATAGCAGATATAAATGGTAAGGTGCTTTATGATTTAGGTTTTGATGAAGTAGACTCACATCAATACCTAGAAACACTTAGATACATTGATAATTCTTCTCCCAAAGATAGTTTGAGTTATGTAAGAACTTTTCGATCTGTAGACAATCTTGTGCTGGGGCGAAAAATATATAGCTATCCCGGAGCCACTGAGCATATAGGTTACATTTTGATATATATTAACGAAATTTTACTAAGTGACGTTATATATCCAGACATCTCTTACGGCGAAGGAAGCGATATAATGCTGATTGATCGCAGAGGAACTGTAATCTCATCAAAGAACCAAGATTATCTAGGAATAAATATTCAAGAAGAGCAAATTTATCAACAAATGATTACAGCACATACATCAGGAGAAAAATCTTTCGATACAGTTTTTCGAGATGAAACAGTACATACTGTTTTTAGTTATAGTCAACAGTATGATAGTTTTTTTGTCACAACTATCACTAGAGATTATATCGCTAACGAAACCAGAGCAATCACCAAAAATCTGATTATTGCGGCAGCATTGCTAATAATACTGAGCTTTGCAGCAACTATGCTAATTTATATTAGTATAATGCAGCCTATAAAAACTATTTTATCCAGATGTCGGGTTGTTTCAGAAGACTCTAAAGAAGAAGGAATCAACGATAAAAGCCCTGATGAGCTAGGGTTTTTGGCACGTACCATTGATCAAAATTTTGCACAATTAAAAAGAATGGCACATCAATGGCGGCAGGATCAGAAGAGGAAAAGAGAACTTGAGCTTGAATCATTACAATATCAGATAAATCCACATTTTTTATTTAATACTCTCAATACTCTTAAATGGATAGCTGTAATGAACGACGTACCAATTTTGGAAGAAGGAATAACCTCCTTGTCGAATCTTTTACAAAATACCATCCTCCATAAGGACGACGAAATAAGTATAAAAGATGAATTATCAAATCTAGATCACTATTTTACAATTCAAAAAATACGTTATGCCGATTCCTTTAATGTTATTTTCGAAATCAATGAATCATTACTGGAAAATAAAGTTCCTCGCCTTATTTTGCAGCCACTTGCAGAAAATGCTATCATTCACGGAACTCAAAACGGCAATTTCAAAGTAGATATTTTTGTAAGATGTAAAGATCACTCTTCAGACAGTCTAATTCTTGAGGTTTGCGATAATGGTATCGGCTTTGATCAGAACCTTCCTCAGAATAAAAATTTTAAAAAAGATACAACAGAAAAATTTTCAGGCATTGGTTTAAAAAATGTAAGCGAGAGACTAAAGCTGTATTTTGGTGAAAACTACGGTCTCACTATCACCAGCAAAATAAATCATGGAACAGACTGCAGAATAATTATACCCAAAAAAACGAAATGAGTCCGACTATCTGTCTAATTCAATAGATATGACCGCAAATAAAATTGGAGGTGTCTATGTATAATATTTTACTTGTTGATGACGAACCTATAACTAAAATCGCAATACGAAAATTAATGGCAACCATTCCAGACCAATACGCACTTACTGCTACAGCAAGCAATGGTTTAGAAGCACTAGAATTAATTGATGTAAAGAATATAGATATTGTTATCACCGACTTAAAAATGCCAAAAATGAATGGTATTGAGCTTATTAAACAGCTTAATACTATAAAATATGAAGGTGTAATAATAGTATTAAGTAATTACTCGGATTTTGATCTAGTTAGAGAGGCTTTGTTAGCAGGGGCAATAGACTATATTTTAAAGGTTAACGTAAATGCTGTTATTCTGAAGGAGCAATTATTAAAAGCAGCAGAAAAACTGAAAACCATAAAACAAAGCCAAAAAGCAAGTGTCGAACAAGATAAACTTATTGAAACAAGCAGGAGAATCATGCGCTCAAAAAAACTACGAGATTTTTTCACAGAAGAAAGCAGCATTCCAAACGACAACTGTATACTAGAGTCATTATATTCACCTAATACTTACAATTATTTTTGGCTCCTTAACATATATTTGCATCAAAAAACAGACAAAAAAATGCCTCTTGACGGAATAGTAGAACTTTTGCAATCAATACTTGAAAAAACTCATGCAGATATTTTCCCAATTAGCAGCAATGAAATTATTTGCATTCTACCAGAGAAAACTCAAACAGCTTCTTACCAAAGCATTGAAATTTGTGCTGAGCAAATCACAAGACAGGTGCGAATGTACTATGATATGAATACATCAATAATTATTCCTCGAAGTTTTGGTAACATTTGTAATGCTCATGAAAAATATCAACTTTGTAAATCAAGAGCGGATATTTTTTTCTACGAAAGCAAATATTTTTTGATTAGACCAGAAATGATAGAGTTTTCTTCTATTCCTGACAATTTTAACAGTAATAAAATCGGTCAAGAATTACTCGCTTACTATTTTGATAATAAGATAACCGAACTTAACGATTACATAAATAATATTTTTGTTACATTTAACAGGGTTCTTGTCAGACCATCGGAAGTAAAGGAGCTGCTATATAACACTTTTGGAATTTTCAATGATAACTTAACTTTTCAAACGGAAATTAACAAAGAAGCTCTTAATACTCAAAGAAATCTAATCTTGGAATGCCAAACAGTAAGCCAGTTAAAATCAGCTATAAAGTGCATATTAACAGACATTTCAGAATGTGTTTTACTACCAAAATATTCAAAACACAAAAAAGAAATACAAAAAATATTTCTTTACATGCAACTTCACTGCTCTGACAAAATATCATTAGAAGATATAGCAAAATCAGTTAACCTAAACCCTAGTTACTTATGCCGACTATTTAAGAAAGAAACAGGAGAAAGTGTTTTTCAGCACCTCAATAAATTAAGATTGGAGCGAGCTGCAAATTTAATGAGAAAAGAAAACAGACTCATAAAAGAAATTGCCGCCCAGGTAGGTATAGACGATCAATTTTACTTTGCTAAAATGTTTAAAAAGCATTATGGAATGTCTCCAACAGAGTACCAAAGCCAGTTCACTGATTGAAAAACAAAGCTATATTTGTATATCACTTTCTATGGGCAAAGAAAAATCTTTGCCCATTTTTTATGATAACCTCGTTTCAATTTTCATGTCATGAAATATTATTACACAGAAAAAATAGTCAAAAATAACGAATTTGATGCCAAAAGTACACACAAACGCCATAAAATTGTTCACTTAGCACATACTACTATCACAAACACCACAAAATAAAATTATTTTTCATCAAACCGTTGACAGTCAAAGAAGCATGTTATATGATGACAATGCAATCAGGCCTAATTGCATTCACTTTTGAAAAAACAGAGAAAATATGAGATGGGAGATATGAAAATGAGAAAAAAGTTTATTAGCATTCTTCTAAGTATGACCATCGTCGGATCACTACTCGCTGGTTGCGGCGGTAGTGATACAGATATAACAACCACGTCAGCTCAGGGTGATACCACGACCACAGCAGACAGTAAAACAGACGAAACTAAAGATGAGCAACCTAGCGGTGATGAAATAGTTTTGGAATTTACTCAATGGTGGGAACCAGAGTTGGAAGATGGTTCTTTCAGATCACTTATGGATCGTTTTGAAAGCGAGAATCCAGGAATCAAAGTCGAACTTATCAGCGGCCCTTATGCATCAACCAGAGAACAAGTTGTTGCAGGAGCAGCCGCAGGCACCATGTCCGATGTAGTCGGTCTTGACGGAGCCTGGGTTAGTGACTTTGTTAAACAAGGATCCTTGGCCAGCCTTACAGATCTGATGTCTTCTGCAGGATACGATGACAGCGATTTAGCTGCTCAAATACAGCTTAACGGAAGCACATACATGATTCCTGTAGTTAATTATGTATATCCTGTTTTTGTAAACAACGATCTACTATCTCAAGCAGGCATAGAAAGTTTGCCATCAACCAGAAGCGAATTTATGGCAGCAGCCAAAGCAATTACAGCTTTAGACAGCAATGTTTATGGTTGGGTACTTCCTCTTTCTCTGGAAGCACCTAATGGTGTTCAAAACGACATTATGTCCTGGTTATGGGCATCAGGAAAATCGATGATGAACAACGGACAGCCCGATGTTAATAATGCAGATGTAAAAAAAGCCACTGAGTTTGTTAAAGAACTTTATGACGAAGGCGTTATAGCTTTAGGTTCTTTCTCGATGAAGGAACAGGATAAAGTAGAAGAATTTACAAACGAAAGAGTAGGAATGATGATAAGCAGCCTGTCTCATATAAATATGATTCGGGATAGAAATCCTGACCTTGATTTCAGCATTATGGCCATGCCGGCAGAAGACGGTTATACCGGCTCAAGAGGTATGCCTTATGCATCATGGGGTATAGGCGTTGCCGAAAACAGCCCTAACAAAGAGGCAGCTTGGAAATTGGTAGAGTTCCTAATGAGCGAAGAAATCAATTCACAGCTTTCAACAATAGCGAATGCCTTCCCTGGAAATTCTAAATCAGCTCCTGATTTTTCACAATCAGATGAACTATTTGAAGTTGCTTTTGAAATTTACAGCGCCGGTTATCCTGCCAATGAATTTGTAGGACTACCTGTAGCAGAAGATCTTATGAGAACATATGCCAGCGAGTTCCAGATTGTTCTCGAGGGAGATCAAACTATTGATGAAATGCTTGATACCGTCCAGGCGGAATGGGAAAAAGAATTCTAAAATATTTAGCAGATAAAAGATGCTTTAGTACAAGGCTACACATCTGCAAGATTGTGTAGCCTTGCTAACGCAAGAGTTTCAAGAGAGGGGTTGGACTTTTTGGCAGAAAACGGTGCCGCTATCCAAAAGAGGAAGCGACCAGGCAAAAATCTAGTCATCAAAAGGTTAACACCATATGCGTATGTATCACCCACGTTGATTCTGATGCTGGTTCTTATGTTTGTGCCTATAATCATGGTTATAGGATATTCTCTTTTTGATAACGTAATCATGAACCAGAATCCTGAGTTTGTCGGACTTTCGAACTATCTGGAAGTTTTAACTGATAAAGTTTTTTTTGAGACAGTTTCCAATACGGCATTCTTCACTATCACAAGCGTAGTGGTACATTTGATAATCGGTTTAACTTTTGCAATGCTTTTAAATACTCCCGTATTAAGCAAAAGCACAAAAGCTGTTTTCAGAATGATTTATATATTGCCCTGGGTTTTTACAGCAGCAATCATCGCAATTTTATGGCGTCTTATGCTTAACCCTAACGGGATAGTAAATTATATATTGGAAACATCAGGCATAATCAGCTCAAAAGTCGAATGGCTCAGTTCATCAAAAACAGCTTTATATTCTTTGACATTTATAAATATCTGGTCCGGTTATCCATTTTTTATGATCAGTCTTCTTGCTGGTTTACAGGGAATATCCGCAGATCTTTACGAAGCAGCAACTGTTGATGGCGCTAATGCGGTTCAGAAATTTTTTCGAATAACCATTCCTCAGTTAAAACCTATAATTATAAGTATGGCGATGCTTGATTTAATCTGGACAATGCAGCAATTCCCCTTAGTATGGATGACAACAGGAGGCGGCCCTCGTCATGCCACCGAAATGCTAAGCACATATACATACAAATTTGCTTTTAGCAGTTATCAGTTTTCAATGGCTGCTTCAAGTGCCGTGATTATATTCTTATTCTCCATGTTAATGGCAATAATATATGTAAGGCATCAGAAAGCGAGGGATTAATGAAAGTGACAAAGACAACAAAAAAATTATTTCATAAGTCTATCATTTTTCTAGCTTTATTAATCGGTTCAATATTTGCAGGATTTCCCGTCCTTTGGATGCTAGTAAGCTCGTTCAAGCCAAACACTGAAATTTTTGCGTATCCTCCCAAATTCATATCTGATACTTTTTCATTTAGTGCATATGCAGCTATTTTCAGAGATCCTGTAAAGATCAGATTCTTTCTTAACAGTTATTTGGTATCGGGAGCTGTTACTATACTGACTTTGACAGTTGCGATTCTTGCAGCCTATAGTTTTAGCAGATACGATTATAAACTAAAACAACCATTAAGTACGATCATAATAAGTGTACAGGCAGTCCCTCCTATCACACTTTTGATACCCTATTTTGGGTTGATAGTAACCCTAAGACTATATAATACGTACTGGGCTTTGATCCTTACATATATGATTTTCACTTTACCTTATGCAATTCTGATGATGACCGGTTATTTTAACACCCTACCCAAAGAACTTGACGAAGCAGTACTAATAGACGGAGCCAGCAACTTCGTTGCTCTTTGGAAGGTTTTAGTTCCGATATCAATTCCCGGCATTGTTTCGGTAGGTATGTATACATTTATGCAAGCATGGAACGAATATCTATTTGCACTAACTCTTACGAAAACACTGGATAGAAGAACAGTTCCTATAGGTATAAATCTACTTATGGGACAGCACTCATATGAATGGAACGAAATGATGTCTATGAGTATTCTGGGATGCTTGCCCATTCTTATTCTATTCCTGTTCTTCCAAAGATTTTTCATAGGAGGAATGACCTCAGGATCTGTTAAACATTAGAAATACAAAGAACAACGCTGATAAAATCCTTTGCTGATTTTACAAATAACCAAAAGAAACAGGAGATTATTTATGTTAATGACAATGAAAGAAATTCTGGCTGTAGCCAACAAGAACCATTTTGCAGTGCCGGCTTTTAATATTAGTGATTATGCTATGATGAATGGAATATTTGAAGCATGCGAAGAAAAGCAATCCCCTTTGATAATTGCTATTCATCCTGATGAATTAAGTCATATTGGTGTTGAGGCTGTAACTGCTATACGCGAGAAAGCAAACAAAGCAACAATTCCTGTTTGTATCCATCTTGATCATGGCAGCACTTTTGATCAGATAATCACAGCGATTCAAAGTGGTTTCACCTCAGTTATGATTGATGGATCAACATTAAGTTTTGAAGAAAACATCAAGATATGTCAAAAAGTTGTAGAAGCTGCACATGCTGTAAATGTTTCGGTAGAAGGCGAATTGGGAACTATAGGATCTACAGACGAACAAGCAGAAGCCGGGACAGATGAAATTATCTATACCAATCCAGAAGATGCTGTGAAATTCATTACAGAAACCGGTGTAGACTCACTCGCAATTGCAATTGGAACTTCACATGGGATATACCCTTCAGGCAAGACTCCTGAATTAAAATTAGACATACTAAAAGAAATAAAAGAAAAAATTGATCTTCCTCTTGTTTTGCATGGAGGATCTAATAATTCCGACGACGAAATTCATGAGTCAGTTAAATTGGGCATAAGCAAAATAAATATTTCGAGCGATATAAAAGTAACTTATCACGAAAAAATGCGTGAAATATTATCAAACCTAGGCTACAGGGAACCAAATGTTATTCAACCACCCTGTATCGCAGCTATGAAAGAGACAGCGTATCAGAAAATAAAACTATTCATGTCAGACGATAAAGCAAAACTGTATTAAAAACGCCGGGCAGCTGTAGCGAATACGGCTGCCCATATAAATCACATTAACAATTTCCATAGAGAGGTATTCAATGGGCAAAAAAATCGCACTCGGCTTAGGAAATAATATTGATTATGAAATCGAATGGAATTCAAAGACTATTGAAAATCTAATATTAAAATATGATATACGAGCGTCAGATCTACAAGAAAAGAAGCAGATAAGAACAATCCGTGATCTGTTAATATCTATTCTTTCCATGCTAAAAACTGAATGCGGCGGAGAAATTCATGTGACAGAAGCAGAAGTAATTAACAATTTTTCTAGCTTTTTCAGAAAAAAAATAACTCTAGGAGGAACCTCTGTTCGTGCAGCAATCGCCATGGACAAAATAGGTTTTGATTCTGCTTTACATCTTGTTACCATTAATAACAACGTTCTTGAATTACTCCCCGAAAATTGCGAATTTGTATGCAGCTCAGATAAAAACAGTTTATACCCGCATTTAATTGTCCAATATGATCAAAGCAGCGAAATTTCAGCAGGAGATATTAACATAAAACCTAAAAGAGCCAATCGCCTGATTTATGTTAATGATCCCGATAACGATCAAATGAAGCTGGATCCCAAATTTAAGGATTTAATCAATGAGGCAAAAGTTTTTCTGATTTCAGGATTTAACGCAATGCATGATTATAAGCTTCTTGAATCAAGACTAGACGAATTGATTGATATCATCCAAAGTTTACCGGAATCGGCTAATATTTTTTACGAAGATGGTTGTTATCATAATCATGAGTTCAGCCATCTTGTCCAAAAAAGACTCATGAAAAAAATTGATATATATAGCCTGAATGAAGATGAAATGTCAAAATATCTAGGAAAAGAGATAGACCTGTTAGACCCTGAAGATGTTCTTCAAGCTCTAATTGAATTGTCAAAAATTATACAAACAAAAATTATAGTCGTACATTCAAGATATTGGGCTTTAGCATATGGAAAATCATCAGCAAAAATGAAAGAAGCACTTAAAGGAGGAGTTTGCATGTCTAACACACGCTTTCGCCTCGGAGATAATTATACAAAAAAAGATTATCAGGAAACTTCATCTTTCCCTGCCGAGAAAGAAGGGTATGATTTTTCAGCTACTATAGAGAAAATTTCTGAAAGTCTTGTTTGCAGTGTTCCTAGTTTTAACATCAAAACAAGTAAAGCAACAACCATCGGCTTAGGAGATTCTTTTGTAGGCGGCTTTCTCCCTAGCATTTTAGATTTGGGAAAATTATAACATAGCAAATAAGAGTATTAGATTACTATGGAAATATAACTATGTTATAGTTACAATGTAATTAATCCATATCATCTTTTTGAGGAGTTGATTTCGTGATTCCAATGAATTATAAGACTGTTATTGATACTATCAAAGAAAATTATGATGACATCTTCAATGCAGAAAAAAAGGTGGCCGACTTTGTGTTGGCTTATCCGGAGAAAGCAGTGAACGCGAACGTATCAGAATTAGCAAGCTATAGCGGAGTCAGTGATGCCACCGTAATTCGTTTTTGCAAACATATCGGATATCAGGGATACTACCAACTTCGAATTAAACTGTCTCGCGATATAGGCAGAAAACAAGTTCCTCAGATTAATCTTGAAGGAGATGCAGAAAATGCTGTAATGGAAAAGTTCCATTCAATGGCTTCATATTTACTTGCGGTAGGGAAAAATATAAATCCAAGGACACTCCTGGAATGTGTTAATCTAATAAAAAACTGCAAGCAATCTCATATTGTAGCAGTCGGAAATACGAGTCCTCTTTCTCAGTATATGGGTTTTCGCCTGGGAAGGTTAGGGATCAAGTGCACCTATAATACTCTGCCAGAATACTTTATGAATCATGTAAATCTCGCTGACAGAGGTGATATTTTGATCGCAATTTCTCAATCAGGATCTTCCAAACAGGTCGTTCAGGCTATGGAACTGGCAAAGGATAAAGGGTTAAAAATAATTGCTATCACAAGCTACAAAAACTCTCCTGTTTCAAAACTTGCCGATCTTGTTGTTCTGTCGGGGCTGGAAGAAGAGGAATCTTTTGATTATTATAAAAATTATTCCCATTTTAACGAAACTGCCGTTATTGATATGCTATTGCATTTCGTTACAAATGAAAAGAAGATTATTGAAAGCAGTGCCGACATACCTGAAATGATTTTATCCGAAACAAAGCTATAGACTATAGGCGGCTTTGTATTTTATTAATTTTATTTCTGAGCAGTTCTGCAAGTTCTGGGATTCGCTCTTCTGAGAAGCGAAGCGAAGGGCCACTTATACTGATAGCAGCTTCAAGCTGTCCTCTTTTGTTAAATACAGGCATGGCAACACATTTTATGCCAAATTCATGCTCCATATTATCAACAGCATAACCTAGTTTTCGAATTTTATTCAACTCGGCAAGAAGAATATCCTTATCTGTAATTGTATTTTCCGTATACTTTACAAGATCCTTGCCAACATAATCGTGTATTGTTTTTTCTGACAGATAAGCCAGCATTGCTTTGCCAATTCCTGTACAGTACATTTGTGCTCTTTCACCTATTATTGTGCGCATAAGATTGAAAGATTCCGCAGGATAGGTCGAATCAAGATATATTACCTCGTCCTCCTGAGGAACAGCCAAATAAACTCTTTCATTACAAGCATTAGCAATCTCTTGCATGTAGGGCAAGGCAATTTTAGTTATGCTAAAATTATCTCCCAGAGACTTACACAAAGAAAAAACACCTATCCCCAGTCTATATTTGCCAGATTCAGGATCTTGTTCCAGATAATCCATCGCTTCAAAAGTCGCAAGAATATTGTGAACATTGCTTTTGTATAAATCGAGTTTTTCACTTATCTCTGTAACACCTAATGTAGGTTTATCAATAAAACAATTTAATATTTCTAATGCCTTCTGAAGACTTTTTACTTTTACTTCCGGTCGATTACTCAAAACACAAACCCCCAAGATGGCAAAATTATTTTTTCAGAATATATCTTTTTTATAGCTTAGAATCATGTAAACATGATGCATGATTTTAATCATTTTCGCAAGCAGGTAATTTCACAACAATTTTAAAATATTTTGATTGCTCTTTAAGATGTCCACATGCCTTGTGTGCATCTTCTGGAAAAAGAATATAATAACTTTGGGGTTCAATAAGAATTTGTGTTCCTTTGCCTTGATAAAGCTCAATATCTTTTTCCTCGTTGTATTTTTCGTCAATAGTCAGTTTGCTCACTTGCGACCACTCCATAACTTCCTGACCTTCAAGAAGAATCTGAACATCTATGTATTTACGATGAGTTTCAAATAACTGATCCTCCAAAAATTTCGTATATCCTTCTTGCACAAAAAAATATCCCTTAATCAAATCGTATCGACCTGTTTTTATCTCGTTCATACTATTAATAGCATCTAAAGCCTCAGATAATCCTGATATTAAGTTACAATATTTTTCTATTGACTTAAAATCTCCTATAATCATTTCTTCACCTTTTGCACAATACTTTTTATCAAAGGTTTAATAACAGGTGAAGTTAATGAAACAAATGAAATGATTAAAAAAGCAGCGCTTATCGGACGTGTAAAAAATATCGAAAATTCTCCACTGCTCATTATTAAAGATCCTCGGAAATTAGCTTCAGCCATTGCTCCTAAAATAATGCCTATTACTATGGAAGACATGGAAAATTGCATTTTACTCATAAAATAGCCCAGGAATCCAAAGAAGACCATGACAAATACATCATTTATTGAATTATTATAGGAGTACGATCCTACAAAAGTAAGAATTAAGACAACCGGTATGAGTATTTCCTTTGGTATATTAATTACTTTTACAAAAACACGGATCAAGGAGTATCCAAAAAGACCCATAACAAGATTAGCTAGTAAAAGGCCGATAAAAATTGCATATACTGAAGAAGCTTGTGTCGTAAAAAGAAGTGGTCCTGGCTGCAATCCTTGTACCATTAGCGCTCCCAGCATGATTGCTGTAGCACCATCCCCAGGTATCCCTAAAGTAAGCATAGGAACTAATGCACCTCCAGAAACAGCGTTATTACCAGCTTCAGGAGCAACTATGCCTTCAGGTTCCCCATTGCCGAAATTATCCTTATACTTTGACCATCTTTTCGCCTGATCATAGGATATAAAAGATGAAATATCTCCACCAGTACCAGGAATACAACCTATAAAAGTTCCTATAAATGATGATCTCACAAGAGTAATCAGCACTCTTTTTATGTCAGCCAAAGTAGGTAAAACTCTATCAAGTTTTACATCATGTTTTTTATGCGATTTACCATACGATTCTTCAATTGATAAAAGAACTTGAGAGAATGCAAACAAACCTATCAGAACAGGAACAAAAGAAAGTCCCCCTAGCAAATATGTCGTACCAAAAGTAAAGCGCATTCTTCCACTCATGGCATCAATGCCGATTGTTGATATGAATAAACCTAAAACACCACCTATTATTCCTTTAATAATAGAGCCAGATGAAACACTTGTTATGATACTAATTCCAAAAAGAGCTAATGCAAAATATTCCGGTTTAGAAAACTGCAAAGCAATTTTTGCCAACTGCGGAGCCAAAAGAATCAAACAAATTGTGCTGAAAATACCGCCAAACATACCCCCTAGTGTAGACAAACCCAAGGCTCTGCCAGGCTGACCAAGTTTTACAGCCATAGGATAACCATCAAGTGTTGTAGCAGCAGAAGCTGGGGTTCCAGGTGTTTTCAGCAAAATTGCCGAAATTGATCCACCGTAAATAGCACCACAATATATGCCCATAAGCATCAGAATACCGCCAACCCCCTGGAAAGCAAAAGTTAAAGGAAATAAAAGAGCTATTCCCATATTAACTGACAATCCAGGCATCGCACCTATAGCAATACCAACCCCTGTTCCAAATAGAAGCACTATAATATTTTCTATAGCAAAAACCTGCCCAAAGGCAGAAATAATATCGCCCATTATTATCCCCCCTATACAAAAAACGGTAAAGGCATTTTAGTTTTCAAAACCAGCTCAAAAATTACATATATGGCTATCAGTGTAATTATCGTAACCAAAAACATTTTCTTTTTGCTGCGCTCACCCATGATCAGCATTGTCGCGGGAATGAATAAAAAAGCAGCTATATAAAAACCCAGTATTTTCATTATTATAAGAAACAAAACAATCACACCCATGATGATATATACACGATGATTGCCAGCCTTATTCAACAAAACCGGTATTTTTTCCAAATCCTTGTGTTTTACAATTGTCGTAAAAGTTAGTATTAGAGACAGAAAAATAAGCAAACCTCCCAGCATAGCAGGCCAGAAACCTGCACCTGGATCTCCAGAACCAAAAGCAAAAGGTAATTTTGTCGAGAAATATATTATTGCAATACCAAGTACTGAAGCAATTATGGAAATGGCATAGTTCCATTTCTTCATATTATTCATTTCAGGCACTCCTCATAGGTAATTAATTTATCTCCCGGTTATTACTAACCGGGAGATTTTTCAGGAAGGAATTAAACTGATTATTCTACTTCAATTTTCTCAAGCAGTTTTTCGTACATCGCATGATCTTCTTCCATCATCTTGTAACAGTCATCACCAATAATAGAAACAGGGTCAATTCCCTGATTAGTAAAATAGTTTACAAGTTCCTCAGACTGGCAGGCTTTTTCAGCAGCAGTTCTGAGCATTTCCAAAACATCTGCCGGTGTGTCTTTAGGCGCCACCATAGCAGCCCATGCCCTTATTGTCATATCATATCCTAATTCCTTAAATGTAGGAACATCCGGATATATCCCAGAACGTGTGTCTGCCATAACACCAAGAATTTTTAAAGCTCCGGCATCGGCCTGACTTTTGAAGCTTGAAGGATCCGCCAGGGTTGCATCAATATGTCCGCCAGCTAAGGCTGCAGCAATATCTGCAGTTCCATTTGGATATGGAACATGAAGCAGTTCAACATCAAATTCTTCTTCAAAAGCAACTGCTGCTATATGCCAGATTGCGCCAGCACCAGAATTACCGACCTGTACTTGTCCTGGATTTTCCGCTGCATATTTTGCAAACTCTTCAACAGAGTCATACGGAGCATCCGCAGGAACAATCAAAGCAGCAGGAGCAGCTATAGGCGCACAAATAGCCTCATAATCTTCATAGGTTACCGTACTCTTATCCTGATGAGGGAACATCGCCAGCTCAACTGTTACAAATCCCAATGTATAACCATCAGCATCAGCCTTTGCTGTTTCAACCATCCCGGTAACACCACCACCGTCAGGTTTATTCGTTACAACAAAATTTGTTCCTTCAATATGCTCTTGCATATATTGTACAAGACCCCTTGCAGAAACATCCGTTCCTCCACCTGGTGCTTTGGGGACAATAACGGTAATATCGCCACCTGTTGGATACTCTTTGTCGCCGCCACAACCAGCAAGCATTCCGACAATCATCAAAGCTGCCAGCATTAAGAAAATAATTTTCTTTTTCATTTTTTTGCCTCCTCAGATTTCTTCTTTGTTATATTTTGACGACCAGAGGATTATACCGGTCGCACAAACCCACTTCAACTTTTCTTTTGTCTGCAATAATTTGCTAGAATATTTTATGCATTGTTATTTATACTATCTATGTATTCTTTTTCAGCTTTTATAGTAAGTCTTCTAAGCATCTCTGTTTCTGATTTAAATGTTTCAGTAAAACAAATATCTGATTTTATTCTCGATAAGGTTTCAATATTCAAGCCTTCTTTTTTCAAGAAATATTTTGCATTAACAGGATAGTATTGTCGTTCAATCAAAGCACATATTGTTAAAAAATCTGACAGTTCTTCCGCTTTAGAATTCTGATAATTTTTACACAAATAGCTATATAACTTTGCCTGCATATTTGCCATAACACCACTGTAGCCGGCAGCACCATCACGCAGAGAATCCAATAGGGTTGCCGTATTAGCATTATAAAGTTTGAAGGTGCTGTCTTTTATCAGTGAAAGTTTTCTTCTTATATTATTTATGTCGCAGCTTGTATCTTTCAAAAAGTAAAAACGATTCTGTTTAGAGCACCATTTAACAGTTTCTTCAGACATCACTCTCTTATAAGGATAGGGACATTCATAAAAACCAAGTTTGATATTCTCTGGAATTTTTCCAAGAAGATATTGCATGTTTTTTATCCAGACTGTATCATCTTCATTCTCTTTTGCCAGTCTATTTGTAATTAGAACAACTGCTTTTACTCCTGTTTCCGCCATTTGACAAATTTCTTCTGCTTGCATATCAAGCTCATCAGATGTATGTCCTGAAGCAATAACAGGAACTTTATTTTTTGTTCTCTCTACTATATATTTAGCAATTTCTATTTTTTCAGCAGCATTAAGAAAAAACATTTCGCTTGACTGGCATACTGCAAACAAGCCTGAAACACCTTCACTTATATACCAATCAACCAATTGTCCAAGGGCTTTATAGTCGACCTGATTATCCTTTGTAAAAGGGGTTAGCATCACAGGCCATACTCCACCCGGAAATTCATTACTCATTTACTTCCTCCAAAATTTCTATTTCGCAATATGCAATTGTTTTACGATCATAAGTGTATGTCAAATACAAACAGTTATTTTTGCTTACAATAGAAGGGTAAGAAAATTCTCCTGGTTCTGATTCAATAACTAATGATTCTTGCCACGAAAAACCATTATCTTCAGATATTTGCAAAGTCAATGGACTTCTTGGACCCCATGCTTTAGCAACGGGATTGGAACATAAAACCAGCAAATTGGATTTGCTTCTTACTACATCTATCCCACTATTATTATTAGGAAGCTCTGTAGCATAAGCATTTGACCAGGTTATGCCATAGTCTTCGGAATCAGCTCTATAGATTTTACTTTCGCTGCTTCTCATGAGCATATGCACTTCACCATTTGCTGATTCCCATATACTTGGCTGTATAACACCTCTGCCGTAAAAAGACTGTTCTGATACTTCTATTTCACTATCTTCGGCAATATTTCCACCTTCATAATTTACAGAAATTTCAATAGGCTCGCTTTGAATCCAGGTTATGCCATTATTTTCTGATCTGTCAGCATACGCTTTCCATTTGCCTTTTTCCGTAGAATTTCCTGCTATAATTGAATTATCTGAAAGCTTTATCGCTTTACAACGCACAGGCCCTCTTCCACCAAAATCTCCAGGAACAAGCTCAACCGGAACTGACCATTGATGTCCGTCATCATCTGAAAACATTACCATTGTCTGCCATTTGCTTATTTCTTTTCCCACTTTGAAAAAAAGTATAATCCTTCCACTATCCAGTTGATAAAACACTGGATTCCAGCAAGGCGCACCGTATTTATTTTCTATAGCAATAGGATTGCACCAGCCATCACTTTTTCTTATGCTGTACCATATCGATACATCATCTGCCCCCTCTTTACTACCGGCAAACCAGGCAGCAAGTATATTGCCATTATCCAAAACACAGACATTTGATGCATGACATATACGTTCACTTGCTATAAAAGGAGTAAAAATCATTTCTTTCTTTTTCAATTTTAGTTTATGCAAAATATTTTCTCCTTTTCAGTTCTTTATTAAAGAACAACGTTCTTTAATATTGTGGTAAAAAGACCGGCTTTTGCCGGTATGTATAATATCATTTGTTATTTATGTAATATAAGTCTATTCTTTATTTCGTTCTTTAATAGAGAACGTCGTTCTTTCTTTTGTTTTATAGAGAATACCGCCTAGAGCCAATGATGTCAATTGTGACAAAACCACAACATAAACAAAGAACAGTTATGCATTTTGACAAAGTTATATTTTTTACTGCTGATATAAGATTGCCATACAAGAATAAATCGAGAAATAATTCCTTATAATTTTTCTAACAACTCATGACCTCCTATACTTTTTATTCGTCCGTTATCAAGCCAAAGAATCTTGTCACCCAGATATCTGGCACAGCGGGTGTCATGTGTTAGCGTAATCATTGTTAAAGATTTATTTCTATATATATGAGCAATAGCTTTGATCATATTGCCTAGACTGTTATAGTCCTGCCCCACAGTTGGTTCATCAAGAAAAAGTACTTCTGGCTGCATGGCAAGTACGGCTGCTACACCTACTCGTCTTTTCTGACCTTCACTTAAACTGTGAGGATGCCTGTCAAGCAAATCATCCAATTCAAACAAAGTTATTATTTCAGAAACCAATTCGTCTGATTTACTTTGATACGATATTTCATCACGTACAGTTGACATAAAAAGTTGATAGTCCGGATTTTGTAGAACATATCCTATTTTACTAAAAATATCTTTTGTCTTGATTGTAGTCTTTCTTATGCCACTATTAGGTTTATAAATATTGGTTAAAAGTTTAAGCAAAGAAGTTTTGCCGGCTCCGTTATCGCCTATAACAACCCATCTGTCACCTTGCTTAAGTTTAAAATTAATATCTTCAAGTATCTGGCGGCCATTTTTTTTAACACCTGCCTTAATTAAATCTATGAGAACTCTACAATCCGAGTTATATTCTGAGTTACATAAAGAGCCTTGCAGCAAAAGACAATTATTGCTCAAAGCATATTTGATTTTTTCCTGCCAGAACGATTTAAATATTTCACCTGAAGAAAAAGTTTTGATCCCTGATTCATCAATCCAACAGAATTTATCAGCGATTTCAAAAACCCAATCCAGACGATGTTCAATCAGAATCACACAATATCCTTTTTCCTTTGACAAAAATTTTAGTTTCTGTAAAAGGAGTTCTGATCCATTTTTATCCAGATTGGCAAGTGGTTCATCTAACAGGATAACTGGCTGCCCCATTGCCAGAGTAGTTGCTGCTATCAGGCGTTGTTTTTGTCCTCCTGATAAAGTTTTTGTTGCCCAATTTAGATCAAGTTTCATCATTTTAGCAGCTTTGCTTATTCTTTCATTTATAAGATCTGACTCAATCTGCATATTTTCTAAAGCAAATGCCAGTTCATCTTCAATCTTTTCAAATATAATTTGCTCATCAGCATTCTGAAGGATGCTTCCTATCAATAAAGATCGTTCAGCAGCAGGCAGATTAGCGATGCTATTGCCATTAAATAAAATGTCTCCTTCAAAAACTCCTGAAAAAGGATTAGCAATAATACCATTGAGAATATTGAGCAGGGTGGTTTTCCCTCCACCTGACGGGCCTGTAAGAACAATGAATTCACCAGCACTGGCAGAAAAACTAGTATCCCGCAGCACCCAGGGAGCCGACTTGCTGTACTTTATGGAGACTTCTTTTAATTCTAATAATGCGTTCACCAAAAACCTCCAGTTGTAAAACATATAATCAAAAGGCTCAAAACTAAAAAAGTAAAAATAATATCTCTTACTCTAACAACAATCACTTTATAGGCAGTTGCCTTATTATCCATAGTGAAAGCTCTTGTTTCAAGAGAGACAGATAATGTATCCGAGATGCTCATGAGCCGCATAATTAAAGGGACAAAAAAGGCTCTGTATATTATTGAAGGACGATAGAATCCCACACTCATCCCTCTTAACCGCATAGCCATCCTTATGCGCTTGAATTCTTCCGCCATCACAGGTATAAATCTGAGACAAATTAAAATACCTGTGGTTAAAAATCGTGGAACTTTTAGCTGATTAAGATTTCTAACCAAATCCACCGGTTCCATTCCAATTGTCAATACAGCACCCATGCCAAGAAGCATAGTTCTCCAGAAATGGGACAAAGCCTCCAAAGGCTCAGCACTAACCAATGAAATCAAGCCGGTTATTAGAGAGATAGGCACAAAAATCAACAACACTTTTGTCAAAGCTCTGCCATAGCCAAATATTATGTATATCAAAGCCAGACTAATAAAATAAAAAGGAAAAACTTTTGTTTTTACGAGCAAAAGGCCGGCAAGAAACACGACTACAGCCGAAATCAAAGCAATAATCGGATATATTCCTTTTGCGGCACGCACTTTTGAAGTCATGCAAGTTTACCAGCCTTTTTAAGTTCGCTGCCAAGTCTTATACCTAGCATAGTTCCTCCAAAAGAAAGTACAATACAGCCTGCAGCTATTAACAAAGACTGTCCTGGATCACCTAACTGCTCGCTTATGCTTTGTCCTCGCATTATCATGGTTGCAATGATAGTAACAGGCAAAGTCAGTGGTACGTAAATAGTAGCTGCTATTATTATAGCTTTTTTACTGTCAAAGCGTTTATAAAATAAAAGAGTAATTATCTCTGCTACTATTGCACCTATTACATTATTAAAAAACATAATAGGAGACATAAACAGCAGTACACAACCAGTAAAAATACCTATCAAAGTAAGCGTTCCCGGTTTAGGTATTTTTATTAAAGCAATTGCACAGAAAAGTCCAAATATAGGAGCAGAAAACAACTGTCTCAATGCAAAAAGCTGAGTAAACATAACTATTGGCATAATTAGACCGGATATGAGCAATAACGCCACAGAAAAAACTGCAATAAAAACAATCTCTTTTAAAGTAAATTTTTTGAACATTTTTCCTCCTATAAGCAGTAGACTTAATCTAGTACCACTCAGGATATTTAAATTAAACCACTTTTCTTGTTTTTTTTCATCTTTCAGAAATTTTCTTAACAGCAATATTATTTAAGAGACAAACTTTCCATCTCTCATATTCAATACACGTTGGCAAACTCCAAGCGTGGAGGCTCTATGAGACACAATTACAACTGTTTTACCCTTAGCTTCTTTGGCTAAGGCTCTTAGAATAACAGCCTCATTCCATGAATCAAGATTAGATGTTGGCTCATCAAGCAGAAACAAATTACGGTCGGCTAAAAAACATCTTGCCAAGCCTATTCTCTGCCTTTCACCTCCAGAAAAATTAGAGCCACCTTCGCCAACTTCGGTATCAAGACAATCTGGCAAATTCATAACATAATCATTAAGTGCAGCTTTACGCAAAGCAAGCCATAACTCTTCCTCAGTTGCATTCTGTTTTGCAATCAGAAGATTTTCTCTAAGAGTACCTGTAAATAAAACTGTATTTTGTGTCATAAAGTTTATATGACTATATAGAGAGTTTGTATTAATCTCTTCAAGATCCGAACCATTTAATTTTATGCAATTTTTTTCAGGTTTCCAAAATCTCATAATAAGCTTAAGTAATGTAGATTTCCCACACCCGCTTTCACCCATTATGCCAAGCATTTCACCTTCTTTGATAGAAAAATCTATATCTCTTATAACAGCTTTATTTTCAAAATCTTCTGTCGATGACTCACTGATAAAGGAATCAGGATAAGAAAATGAAACAGTCTTACCATTTATATCACCAAAATCTACGTTTTTACCATTAAAAATGTCAGGAGTATACGGTTCTTCTTCCAACAGATCAAGTACCCTTTGTCCACAAGCAAAAGTTTGAGTAAGAGTATTGCCAAGAGTTGCCAAATTTACAAAAGGTGCAAAAGTACTAACTTGTGTGATTGCTGCTATAAAAACAGCCACAGCAGATACTTGTCCACTTCTTAAAAGATAAATACCTGATATAATTTGCAAAACAGTAAAAATCATTATCAAAGAATCTGTACCGGCAATTACAGCAGCACCTTGCTTTTTTAAAACTTTTTGCTGCTTGCCTAAATATTCTGTAGCCTGATCTATTTCAGAAATTACTGCATCGCCTTGCTGAAAAGCAATAATTTCTTTTATCCCTCGTAATTTATCGAGAAATTGTCCATTTAACTCTCCTATTTCTTTTCTTATAAACGAACTAATATTATTACCCTTTTTCGAAGCAATAACCGGCATTATAACTCCTATTACAAGTTGCGCCAAAAGTGCCAGCACGGCAAATAACGGATGCAAGGAAAAAAAGAAAATAAATAATAATACTGAACTTATCAAAGCTATAGCTATGGGGGAAATTGTATGAGCATAAAAAACTTCCAGCAATTCAATATCTCCCATTATAAGAGACACTAACTGGCCTTGATTTTTGCCATCTAGCTTAGCCGGAGCGAGGCGCCTCATTGCCGTAAAAATGCGGCTTCTTATCTGAGCAAGTATTTTAAATGCAATATAATGATTGCAAAACTGCTCTGCATAATGCAGGATACCTCTTAATAAAGCACAGATTATTAACGCAGTAAAATAAGTATAAACATCATAACTGCCAAAAGGCAGACTCTGCAAAGATTCAGCCATAGATGGTATAGAGCTTAAAAGAGCATAGCCACCAATAATACCTAAAGCAAAGGCGATTAAGAAGCCGGTTACCCCTGCAATAACAGCAAGCATCATTGCCCAGATCAAAGGACGCAATAATTTTATCAATTCAATCATTATTTTTATATTACTTCGCTTACCGGTCAATTTAGTTTACCTCTTTTCTATAAAAATCATGATTTACTGTCTTTATTTCATCTGCATTATTAAATGCCAAAACATTTTTTCTATAAAACTGCAAAACTTCCTGCTCTCTAAATAAACTTTGGTACATGCCCCCCTGTTTTATAAGCAAATCATGTTTACCTGATTCAACTATACTTCCATCTTTCATAACATAAATTCTATCGGCTTCCTTAATAGCCGACAAACGATGTGTTATAAAAATAACAGTTTTCTCTTTTGCTATCTGTTTGATTGTTTCCAGAATTATCTCTTCTGATTCAACATCTATATTTGAGGTTGCCTCATCAAATATGTATATTTCATAATCATGTAAAATAGCCCTTGCCAGAGATAATCTCTGTGCTTGTCCACCTGAAAGATTTTTGCCTTGAGACAAAACAACTGTATCCAGACCTTGTTTTTCTGACAGGAAATGCCAAAGTCTGACTTTTTGCAGCACCGATATCATATCTTCTTCAGCCGCTTTCGGATTTCCCATTAACAGATTAGATCTAATTGTCCCTGAAAAAATATGTCCTTCGTGCGTTATATGACCTATATTTTTTTCAAGCTCTCCATTTACCAGATTTGCAAAATCTGTTTTACCACAAAAGAGACTTTGTTTTTTCACCGGATTAACACCACACATTATTGATGCCAAAGTGGATTTACCGCAACCGGAAGGCCCTGTTATAGCAGTCATATTGCCAGGTTTAACAAGCAAGTTGACATTTCTTAACGCAATGGTTCCGTCTTTGTAAACAAAACTAAGATCTCTAACATATATTTCTTTTCTTTTTTCAAATAATTTATCGCCTTTACTATCGGGAACCTCTTCTTTTAAAAAAGAAAGAATTTTTTCCGCAGCCGCAACGCCTGTCATGGCCACATGAAATTGCGAAGTCAAAAGCCGCATAGGAATAAAAAACTCTGCAGCAAGAAGTAAAATTAAAATCGCACCAAAAAGATTTGCCTCTCCAGATGAAAAACCTAAGACAACTGCAATTATGCCTGCAGAAGCACCCCCATAAGCAATCCAGTCAATAACCGTCATTGAATTCAACTGCATTGCAAGAAGTTTCATGGTCTGTAAACGAAACTGTTCTGTTTTATTATCTATTTCATCTGATCGCTTTTGATCAGCCTTAAATATCTTAAGTGTAGTAAGCCCCTGTAGGCTATCTAGAAACAAATTGCCAACATTAGCATATTTCCCCCAGTATTCTCGCTGTACTTTTTTCACCAATCTCAAAATAATTTGCAAAACAAAAGGTATTAACGGTGAAACAACCAAGAGAATAATAGCAGCAGCAATACTAAAAGGTAAAACTGCAGCAAAAAGAATTAAAGAAGAGAAAAAGCAATAATAAAACTGCGTCAAGTATCCTCCAAAATAATTTTCCAGTTGCTCTACACCTTCTACCCCTAGATGAACCATTTCCTGAGTTGATGAAAAACGCTGATACGATGGACCCAGTTTAATAGCTTTTGAAAAAATAGCAGTTCTAAGAGAGTGTTTAACTTCTAAAGCTACCTGCGCATTTTTTCTGGCTGAAAAACGTATGCATATTTGTTTAATAATTATTACCGCAAATAGCAACCCAAAAGCAACCAAATAGTTTATTTGTTCTCCTTGCAGTAAAGCATTCAACATATGTGCAAATATAAACGCAAAAGTTATACCCGCAATTAGTTTAAGGCAATTCAAAATAACCGAATACCAAATATATTTCCTGGTTTCTCCGCAAAATTGATACAATTCCTTTTCTATCACTAAAAGCTGCTCCATTCTATCTAAAATTTATGCCGTAACAAATAGCTATAAAACAAACATGATTTTGTTAACCTGAGCTAACTGTATTTTATAACATACAATCCATTTGAGAGCAACTTTTATTATGAATTTTTCTGTTTTGCTGAAAAACAAATAATTTAGAACTTTCCTCTACCAGCTGCCGACTTCCTCTAAACCTCTTTCTTCTTCTTTTATCTCAACCGATATAGCATCTAAAGCATAGTACTCATAACCATTGCTGCTAACCATCCTTACCATTTCTCCCGTCACTTCTATCCAGTCATCTTTTTGCGGCAATTCCTGATCCCAAATAAATTCAAAACCAAATCTTCCAAGATCATCAGAACAACCGCCGCAAGAACCCCCTGCAGATCCATAACGGTAAACAATAGGATAAGTGCTGCCATCAGCAGGATCTTCATAAATATCATATAATCCTTGAAGACGTATGGTTTTACCTATATAGTGATCGCTGTTAGAGCTGATTTCCATCAGCCATAGCATAAACATATCTTCATCTATTTCGACAATATCTCCCGTTGCCTTATCTGACAATTCACCAGATGGCAAAGCCTGGTATTGTGGAACACTCTCTTCCGAATCTGCTGTAGAATATGTTTGAGTGTTTTCTATATCAGTCTGATCTTCCTGATTTTCAATTATTACATCGGACTTTGCTTCTTTATCGCATGATGACATTAATACAGCAAAAGTTAATACTAATAAAAAAACACAAAGAAAAAGTTTTTTTCTTGTTTTTTTCTTCATCTCACCAATCTCCTTTTTAAAATACTTATTGCCGAAAAAACAATAAAAATCACTAAATTTGTCAAAACCACACTTGCTCCTGTTGGTGTGGAAAGGATATAAGAAAGAGTCATTCCTGTAAGAAAACAAAAAACCGAAACAGCCGCAGAAGACAGCACAACAGCTTTGAAACTCTTGAATATTCTCATTGATGTGAGCGAAGGGAAAACCAGCAGACTTGATATTAACAAAGTTCCCATCATTCTCATACCCAGAACTATAGTTACAGATGTTAACACAGCCAACAAACTGTTGTAAAATCCTGTCTTTATTCCAGAAGCGCTGGCAAAATTTTCATCAAAAGTAACCGCAAAAAGTTTATGATAAAAAAAACAAAAGAGAATTAATACGATAACCGCAAGAATGAGACTAAGCTTAACATCGCTGATAGACATTCCGAGAATACTTCCAAACATAAAATTACAAACATCTACACTCATTCCCGATGTAATTGAAACTGATATAACACCTATAGCCAATGCACTGCTTGAGATAATAGCAATTGCAGAATCTCCTTTAATTTTACTATTTTCACTTATACGCAATAATAGAAAAGCCGATATTACAACCCCTGGTATGGAAACATATAATGGGGCAAGGTTAAATGCCATCGCTATGGCAATTGTACCAAATCCTACGTGTGACAATCCCTCCCCTATCATTGCATACCGTTTCAGAACCAGACTTACACCTAGCAAGGCAGCACAAAGTGAAATCATTATTCCTACCGCAAAGGCTCTAACCATAAAAGGATAAGACATCATCTGGGAAATTATTTCAATCAAGAATTCTCCTCCCTCCCATAAAAGCGATTGGAACTGGCAGCTTTAGAAAAAGCCGCCAGTTCACTATTAAAATACTCATTTTTCGTCCCAAAAAATAATTGTCGATTACCAAGATGAAGTATATGACTGCTATATTTATAAGCAGCCTCTATATCATGAGAAACTACAATAACAGTAATTTTCTTTTCCTGGTTGATTTCAGAAACCAGATTATATAAATCAGAAGTTACCAAGGAATCCAGTCCGGTTGCCGGTTCATCAAGAATAAGTATTGATTCAGCAGCGCAAAGAGCTCTTGCCAGCAATACCCTTTGTTGCTGTCCGCCTGATAATTCACTATAACATACTCCGGCTATTTCTTTTATTCCAAGCAACTCCATATTACAAGATGCCCTGTTTTCATCTGATTTTGAATAAAATGGATTAAATCTCTTTCGGCTCAAACATCCAGAAAGTACAATTTCCTTTACTTTTGCCGGGAAATCACGTTGGATCTGAGATTGCTGTGGGATAAACCCAGTACCTTCTTTTTTCAAAATATCGGCAAACAGTATTCTGCCGGAACTAGGCTTTTTTAATCTTAACAATCCTTTTAACAATGTGCTTTTGCCAGAACCATTTTCACCAATTATATAAAGATGATCGCCTTGATTTATTTCAAAATTCAAATCAGAGACAACGATGTTATTGTCATAACCAAAAGCAGCATCAAATAATTTTATTAACAACATTTAATTCAATACCTCTTCTAAAACCTTTAAATTATTATTTTGCAAGCTTAGATAGGTTTCATTATTGTTGATTTCTTCTTGAGATAGAACATGGCAAGAATGGAAAAGTAATTTACCAGTATTAGTTACCTCACAAATATTATCTGCTATTTTTTGATTCGAACTTTCGGTATATAAAACTGCTTTTATTGAATTCTCTTCTACCACATTAATTAACTCTGCTATTACAGCTGCACTGGGATCACCTTCTGAAGAACAGCCAGCGAAAGCAGAATAATATTCAAGTCCATAATCATTTACAAAGTAATAAAAGGGAAAACGATCAGCAACAACTATTACTTTGTGCAAAGAATTTTCTACAACACTCATAAAGGCTATATCCAACTTGTTGAGCTCATCAACATACTCACTAAGATTTGATCTATAGAATGCTTCATTATCAGGATCAGCTACACAAAGCTCATCCGCAATAATTTCGCACATTAGAATAGAGTTTTTTATAGAAGTCCACAAATGCATATCGTATTCGTGATCGTGGTCATCATGGTCGTGATCGTCATGGTCATGGTCATGGTCATCATGGTCGTGGTCGCAACTGTGTTCATGATCATTTTGCAAACCTGACATATCAATTGAATCAACCAAAGATATCATTTTAGTTTGCCCCATATCTATTGACTCTTTTATACCATCCACCCATGATTCTCCACCAACATAAATAAATATGTCAGAATTGCTTATTGTTATCAAATCACCAGGGTTAGGTTCATATGCATGACTATCTGAACCCGGCGGCAAAATAGTTACCACCTCTATTTTATCTTTACCAATCGATCTGATAAAATCATAAGGTGCAAACATTGTAGTTACTATTTTCAGCTTATCGTCAGACTGTATATCATCGGTTTTATCACTATTTTTATTTGACTGCTCTTCCTGAACTTGTGAAGTTTCTATTGTTTTTTCAGATTGTTCTACATCTTTTTCATCTTGAGTTTTTTCTATGCTATCAGAAGCACATCCGGTTAACTGCAGCACCAAAAAAAAGACTAATAATATTGCCATAAAACTATATAATAAAGAGCGATTATTTTTTGCAAACAATTTTGGAGATAATTTATAAAACATATTTTTTCCTTTCAACTTGTCATGGAAAAAAGCAGCAGAAAATATACCTGCGCTTTTACTAATCATAATCTTTGTAATTCTATACACGAAAACAGAAAGTCGGATTTGACTTTCGCTTAAAACATCAAAGCTTAATCAGAAACATATAATCTGAAATCACCAGACTGAATAATGCTTTAATTATCCATACGTACTTTGAGACTTATAGGAGTTAAAAGTTTAGCAAATGAATGTACAAAAAGAAATTTATTTATTATATTCAAAAGAATAAATGTGATAAGTAAAGAGGTGAATACTGGTTTTTCCGCCAGAGCTTTAATTATAGAAGCTGATAAATCAAGAATTCTACAGGATCGACAGTCAATAGAATGACAATCATGATCATAATTTTCAACAAACACTGCAGTTGACAACATAAATACAACAATCATAAGAATTGCTATCAGCAATGATATTATACGGTGTTGTCTGTTGCGCAAAAAATTCATCATTAATCCTTTCGTATAATTATTTAATGCTAGCAACAATTTAAACCTTCGTCAAGTTAACTTTTCCAAACAAAAATTCTACATACAAAAGACTGCCTCCTTCAAGACAAATCTTGCGAGGCAGTCTTTTTGTATCAATAGAACCGACTGGGGGGTACAGTTCCATGATTAACAGATAATATCAGATCACTTCTACCTTACTGGAATATGCCTTCTGGCTTATCTCTCTTTTTAATCCTTCAATTTTTAAAGTTCCGCTTAATCTTATATCTTCTGACGAAGATCCAATCATAATCTCGGTATCACCTGGTTCAATTACATACTTCATTTCCTTATCATAGAACCCTAATTGATCGGTTTTCACAGTAAACTTGATGCCCTTGCTTTCATCTGGTTGCAAAGATATTCTTTTGAATCCCATCAACTGTTTAACAGGACGAGTTATTTCAGAACAAACATCATGTAGATAAAGCTGTACTACCTCATCACCAGCCACAGCTCCAATATTTTTAACTTTGAAGCTAATTGATATTTCATCATTAATTGCTACCTTTTCGGGCATACTAAAATCTGAATATTCAAAATTTGTATAGCTCAAGCCATGTCCAAAAGGATAAAGTGGTTTTGAAGACTCATCAACATAATCACCCTTCCAATGAGATCTGCCTCCGGAAGGCCTATGTGCATAAAATACAGGAACCTGGCCTACACTACGTGGGAAAGTAATCGGCAGCTTACCTCCGGGGTTAGCATCGCCGAAAATAACTTCTGCAATAGCTTCTGCCCCTTCTTCTCCTGGAAGCCAGGCCTCAATAATAGCATTAACATTACTATGTTCCCAGCTCAATGAATATGGTCTACCATTTACGAGAACAAGCACTACAGGCTTGCCTAAAGCGCATATTTCTTTAAGAAGTTTCTTCTGCTGTCCAGGAAGATCAAGGCTTACCCTGTCTCTTGCTTCCCCACTACTACAATTTTCGATCAAACCAGCTTTATCTCCCAGTACCATAACATTTAAATCAGCTTTACTTGCAATATCAAGCGCTTCAGTAAAGTCAGAATATTGCTTTTCTCCGGTTTTTTTGTCTACCTGTGGTAAAACATCGCAGCCCTTGGCAGATAACCATTTAATTTTACTGCCACCGGACTGTTTAATTCCTTCAAGAACAGACTTCATAGGTGGCAGAGCTTCGTTTACACTTATCTGATCTTCAGGTAATTCTGTATTAGCAAAATTATCCTCTGCCATATCAAGCAGCGATTCAACATGTGCAGGATAACTATAGTCTCCTAACATATTTCTGACACTATCTGCATTAGGCCCAATAACAGCAATTGTTTTTTCTTCTCTGCTAAGCGGAAGAATGCCGTCATTTTTAAGTAATACAATTGATTTGGCAGCAGCTAGTTTAGAATAAGCTCTTTGAGCGGCTGTCTGGAAGTGAGACTCAACATCATCTTCCTCAACATACGGTTTCTCAAACAAACCTAAACGGAATTTCATTCCTAAAACTCTAGCAACAATTTTATCCAGCAATTCCTCTTGAACCAGACCATTCTCAACAGCTTCTATTAAGGGTTTGCTGTAAACATCCGTTGAAGGAAGTTCAACATCCACGCCAGCCTCTAAAGCCATGCGAGCTGCATTGTCCTTATCTGAAGCCACCTTATGATAATCATATATCATATTTATACCAAAATAATCACTTACAACTAAGCCGTCAAATCCCCATTGCTTGCGAAGCAAGTCATCCAGCAGCCATTTATTCGTATGACATGGTACACCATCAAGCTCATGATAACCTGGCATAATAGATCTTAAGTTAGCTTCTTTAACAGCAACTTCAAATGGGAAAAGAAAATTTTCCAGTAAATCACGCTTACTTATATGAGCAGGAGCCCAGTTCATACCACCTTCTGACTGACCATAACCAATAAAATGTTTGCCTGTGGCCAAAATCCCATTTTCAAGCGAATCATTTTGCAAGCCTTTAATATAAGAAGCACCCATCCGTGAAGCCAAATATCTATCTTCACCATAGGTTTCTTCTGTTCGTCCCCATCTGGGATCACGAGTTATATCCAGCAAAGGTGCAAGGGCTTGTCTTGCCCCTAGAGACATCATCTGCTCACGTATTATTTCTCCCATTGTTTCAGCAAGATCAGGTTCAAAAGTAGCCCCCATCCCTATCGCCTGCGGAAAAACATTTGCACCTCTGGTTAAATACCCTGCACATGATTCTTCATGAATAATAGCAGGTATTCCTAATCGTGTTTTTTCAACAAGAAATCTCTGGATCTTATTTGCAGCCTTTGCTGCGTCAGATGGCTTAAAATTACTTGCTCCTCCCAGTCTCGTTATCTGACCGATGCCAGTTCCCATTTTAGAATTTGCTTTTTCTTCATTTATTTCACTGGATTTTATTATTTCATATACCCATATACTAGTTAACTGTGCAGCCTTTTCTTCAAGGTTCATTCTACCAAGAAGATCTTGCACCCTTGTTTCAACGGTTTGGTTTGCGTCTTTGTAAATTATCATTGTATCCTCCTTTACCGGTTATTGTTCCGGTCATTTGAAATTTGTACCGATTTACGGTACTCAGTAGGTGTTTTCCCAGTTTGTTTACGAAAAACAAGAGAAAAGTAATTCTTGTCAAGATAACCAACTTGTTCTGCAATTTCATATGTCTTAAGAGATGTATTTGCCAAAAGAGATTGTGCTGCTTCTATTCTTTTTCTTACAATATACTCATTGCATCCTTCTCCAACCG
The DNA here is from genome assembly GCF_900002895.1 of Ercella succinigenes. Lineage (NCBI taxonomy): Bacteria > Bacillati > Bacillota > Clostridia > Eubacteriales > Oscillospiraceae > Ercella > Ercella succinigenes. The sequence goes on from NZ_CDHP01000011.1 coordinate 33,130, forward strand.
CCTGACGAAATATTCTGGAAAGATAATTAGGAGATACATGCAGATATTCTGCAATTCCGGCCACAGACAATTCAGCAGATAGATTGTCCTTAATATATCTGGCAGCCTGTTGGGCTATCGGATTTATTATCACAGTTCCATTTTCCTGCAATAAAGTTTCCTGAATAAAATTATTTAGGCGCCTACAAGCTATTTCGGCATCAAGTCTGGTCAGATCTCTCAAAAAATTATCAAAAGATTCTTTATTCACATTCATAGAATTGTCGGGAGATTGTGTACTGTTATTTATATGATGCCAGTGAAAAAATAAAGCTATTTCACTGCATTCCTTGCGAATAATCGCAATGTCAACGTTCATTTTAGTTAAAAGATCGGTCATCTCTACAATATGCACCTGTATTTGAGAATCATCTGTCATCTTAGAAAGCTGCTGCTTTTTTTCTTCATAGATATTCTTCAATAATAATCCTGTACGAATAATATCATCCGCAATAAAAACATTTGAACTGACTGCCTGACCTTTCTTCAAAGCAGCTTTAGCTTCCTGCCAGACCGATGAGCTGCTTTCTATTTTCCCTGATTTACTGATACCTGCTTTTATTTTGACATTAAACTCACGTTTTATCAGAGTACATAGCTGATTACTGACATCAATTATATGATTTTCATCATCAATATAAAACCAGCACAAAAAAGCACACTCGGAAGCTTTATAAAATGATACACCTATATTGTTATTGTCAATCATCTGTCGGCAAAATTGCTCTATCCCATAGCATAATAAAGTATGATCTTCATTACCAACTGAGCATATATTTTCAGCTTCAAAAGCAGCCATTCTACAACCTGTAAATAATCTGGGTTCATTTTGCATCAACCATTTACGATCATCTGCAATCATATTTTTGTCATCTGTCAAATCACATATAATTTGCTCAAGCTTCATTTTATGAGCATTTTGAGCCTGTCTTTGCAATTGAAGCTCTAAATGCTTTTGTTTTTTCAATTCATCTCGATATTTTTCAACCTCCGCAACCTGACTGGCAATAACTTTTGTCAAAAGTTTTTCATCAATAGGTTTAAGCAAAAGATCTTTTACGCCCAGTTTACAACTTTGCTGCGCATATTCAAAACGATCATGACCTGTAAGCACAAGAATCCTAGGCTTATAATCGTAATCTTCAGATTGATCCGCAGACTCAATCAATTGGTGGATAAAGTGAAGACCATCCATATCGGGCATGCATATATCTGTTAGAATTATTTCAGGTCGATTCTCTTTGGCCGATACCAGAGCCTGTCTGCCGTCAGCAGCCATAAGAACCTTGCTTATATTAAGCTCTTTCCAAGGCATCATCTTACTGATGCCCTCCCTGATTATTTTTTCATCATCAACTATCAGTATTGAATACATCTATTGATTGGCCTCCTTTCCGGGGAATTCTGACAGTAGCAGTAAGACCACCAAGACTATTATTACGAAATACCAGTCCATATTGTGCTCCAAATGTCAAAATCAATCTTTGATGAACATTTTTAAGACCATAGCTTTTTGATTCATTAAAATCAGCTATATGATTAATTTCGCTGATCTGATTTGAATTCATACCTATTCCGCTATCAATAACTTCTATTGACAAAATATTATTTATACAGCTAGCTCTAACAATAATTTTGCCACGTGCATTTTTTTTGCGCAGACCATGATATATGGCATTTTCTACAAGTGGTTGAAGAGTCATTTTAGGAAGCATTGTATCCATCAGAGCTTCTGGAACCTCTTGTTTATATTCAAAAAGATCACTATAACGTATTTTTTGAATAACAAGGTAATGATCAATATGTTCAAGCTCATCTTTCAACGGAATCATATCTCGTCCTTGACTAAGACAAATTCGGTAAAAACCAGCCAAAGCTTTTACAATTGTAGATATTTCTTCCTGATTATTAACAGCAGCCAGCCAATGAATCGAATCTAAAGTATTGTATAAAAAATGAGGTTTAATCTGGGCATGTAAAGCTTTTAACTCTATTTCCTGAAGTTGCTTCTGCTCCTTAACTATTTGTTCAAGCAGCTGTCTTATCCGTGATGTCATAGTATTAAACCCGGAAGAAACTGTTGCGTATTCATTGCCATAAGGAGATAAATCAATTGTTTGATCCCAGTCACCAGCAGAAATTTTATTCATACTGTCAAGGAGTTCACCAAAAGGCTTTGTCAATTGTCGGCTGAATAATAATGCAACCAGTATGGAGACAAATATAATTGCAGCCATCGCAATGAATATTTCAAGAATCAAAATCCTGTTATCAGCCAACAAAATATTCATCGGAATCAAACCTACCAGATAAAAATCCCAGTTTCCTACATACTCATAAACAAGTAATTGATTGTCCAGTTCATAAGCACCTCTTTGTTCCAAAAAAGTTCCACCGATATCTGTAGATTGTCCAATCATATTTTTGTCGCGATGAGATAAAATACGATGCTGACTATCAACTATCATATATGTCATTTCAAAAGCACCATCACTTGAATGGTATTGTTCCGCTAACGCTGATTCCGAAATACTGATTCCCAGAGTACCAACTTTTTCTTCAACTCTGTACAGATCATTTATCTGCTGAAAAATCAAAAAACTCCAGTTATTTTTATCAAGAGGATCTGTAAGGGGACCAAAATGCTGCAAGCCTATCATTCCGTCATACAGATATGTATCCATACTTTCTTTTAGCTGTCCATCAAGAGCTCTACCGGATCTTGATGGACCAACATACACTATACGATCCGTCAGATCTTTGTGAATATACATATAGCTTAATCCGCTTTTTGTATTCTGAAAATAAGATAATGTTCTAAACACCTCATCAAATTGTCCGCTATTTTCAATCTCATTAGAATTTAAATAACTTTGAATTCTATCATCCGATAGTATGAAAGTAGAAAGTTCAAGCATCTCTGAATAGTATCTCTGCAAATTTGAAGATGACTGATGCAATTGCTGTAAGGTTTGGATAGCAGCTTGTTTTTTAACCATGTGACTAGCTTGTCTATAAGTAACTATTCCTACAAGCAAAACAGAAAAAGAAACTATTAGAATCATCATTAAAACCAGTTTATGATGCAATGACATTCGCATCAGCCAGTTCCTAAACCAAAACCTTTGCATCTTAAATCTGTTTTTCTGATTATTCATATTGCTTAGCTGCCTGCTCCATTCTTTCTGCCGCTGCAAGAGGATCAAGGATCTCCAGCACTTCTCTGCAAATTTGTTTATGCTCTTCGGCAAGTTTAGGTGATATGCTTTGGTCATACCACAGTTGTACAGAAGGAGCATCTACCGCTAACTGAACTATTTTGTTAAGCATAGGGTCACTTGGTTTAATATTCATAAGCGGCGGAATAAGATAAGCTTCCAGACGTTCCTCTACCGCCGTTTCGTCAATAAAATATCTAATAAGATCATAAGACTCCTCTTTCCACTGACTATTAGATGAAATTGAATAAAACTGATCTCCTACTGTTCCAATTATATTTTGCGGATGCCCTTTCCCTTCACTAATAATGGGGAAAGTAAAGAAATCAATTTTATCCAAATACTCGTAATGCTCATCATAAACATCAGATATTAACCAGCTGCCCGTCAGCATCATTGCGGCTTTTCCATCATACATAAGCTGCTTGCTATCACCCACATCTTCATCCAGAGTATTGGCATTATCAGGGAAAGCACCCATATCAACTAATTGTTTAAAATATTCCCAGGCTCTAATAAATTCATCCGCCGCAAACCCCTGATCAAGAGTTCTATTCTTCGCACCCTCAAATAATTCTTCACCTCCAAGCCTATCAACAAGGTACATATAGTACATTGAAGCAGGCCAGCCAGCACGATTAGCTAAAGCGAAAGGAATATAGCCATTATTTTTTAGAACAGTAATAACTTCGAGCAATTCATCCCAAGTATCAGGCGTTTGCAAATTCAGTTTTTCAAAAATTGCCTTATTATAAAAAATAAGACCTACAGCTATATTTTCCACCGGCACAGCCCAAATGCCATCTTCATATCTAACCTGATCTATAGCAGAAGGCAAAAACCTATCTATATCTTGATTCGCGTTCATCAAATCACTAAGCTCAACTACCATATCAAGTCTTGCGAATTCATTTAAGGTACTACCCGACCAAGTAGCAAAAATATCAGGCAGATTACCTGTAGCGGCTGCAGTTGCAAGTTTTTTCTTGTATGCCTCGTTAATATACAATTCTATTTCAACTTCAAACTCGGGATTGTCTTCTACAAAACGTTCCGTACTATGCTTGATAGTATCATAAACAACTCTGCGGCTTTGATTATGTGCCATTACTATTGTTTTCTTAGCCTGGGGCTGAGGATCTAAATTAATCTGTCCACCACAGCCAGTAGCAAAATAGACAGAAACAGTTACTAGTAAAAACACCCCTGCCAAACGCTTAAATAAATGGGTTCTACTTTTTTCAGAAGTTCGGGAAAAAACTATAAATATTCTTTTGCTATGGTCAGACAAATACCTGCCCTCCTGCTGAATATCACGAAATTTGCGGATTAACACTTAACATATATTGATTTTACCATGACAACCACTTTATTAGCGAAATTCTTCTGATTCAGCAAAACAAAATTTATCCTTTTACAGCACCTACCATCATTCCTTTTACCAGCTTATCCTGACCTATAATAAAAGCAATAATCATAGGCAAGGCTGTTAGAGCAAGTACAGTCATTATCATAGTAATATTTGCAGTGTACTGCCCCTGATATTCCCAGACAGCCAGAGGAAGTGTTCTATTAGCAGCTCTTTGAGTAAGAACAAGCGCAAAACTAAATTCATTCCACATATTTACACTATTATATATACCTAATGTTGCCATCCCTGGAAGAGAAAGCGGCAAAATAATCCGGAAAAAAGTCATTATTTTACCACAACCATCAATTTCAGCTGATTCTTCTATATCGGCTGGGATATCCATCATAAATCCGGTAAGAATAAAAATTGACAACGGCAAATTAAAAGCAACATATGGTCCAATCAAAGCAAAAATATTATCATAAAGACCTATTCTTTGAGTAAGAATATAAATGGGAATAAGAGTCACATGTATAGGTATAGCCATACAAGCAATTACGAGAGCATAAAGAGAGCTTCTCAATTTAAATTTCAATCTTGAGAAAACATAGGCAGATATTGCACTAATGAACAAAATCAAAACTAATGAGATAGCAACAACTATTACACTGTTTGAGAGATACCTTAAAAATCCACCCTGCAGAACTGTTTTGTAATTATCAAGATACAATCCTTCAGGCCAGGCAAAAACACCATTATTATATATTTCAAACTGCATTTTGAACGAAGACATTACCATGTAAAAGAAAGGCATACCTGCAATGACCAGCCAAAATAATGATAAGATCGCTATAATTGCATAAAGAATCATTCCCAACGGACCTATGTTAGAAATTCTACGCATGAGTTTACTCTTACCCATTATTTGTCACCTGCCCTTCTCATAATATTCATGGTTATAAGCGAAGTAACAGTAATAATCAAAAACATTGCACTTGCCACAGTCGAACCGTATCCCATCTTCATAGTTGAAAAAGCATTCTTAAACATGTAAGTTGCCATCAATTCCGTAGAACCTGAAGGCCCTCCTTCTGTCATTACATAGATAAGATCAAAATATTTAAGCGAGCCAACCATAGATAGAATAACAGCATTAATAAAAGTATTTTTTAGCATTGGCAGTGCCACTGATATAAAATATCTGCCTCTGGTAGCACCGTCTATTATAGAAGCTTCATATATTTCAACAGGTACTGAACTAAGACCAGCCAGAAAATAAACCATATAAAAAGGAATAAATTGCCAGCAAATTACCATTATTACGGCATACAAAGCAAGAGCCGGGTTTCCCAGCAAAGCAATGTTTTTGCCGCCAAACATGTTTAAAACAGCAGATACAATACCGAAAGAAGGATCATATATATATTTAAATAAGAATCCTATAGCGACTGAAGACATTAGAAGAGGCAAAAACCAAATCACCTTAAATATGTTAGCTTTTTTACCAGCCGTATCCAAGAAAAAAGCAAGGAGCATCCCTATTGGTAATTGAATTAATATAGAGAAAATAACAACTTTAAAATTGTTTGTCAAAGCTTGATGAAAACGATTATCACGAATAAGTTCTTTCCAGTTATCTAATCCTACAAATGTTTTTACCGGTGAAACACCATTCCATTCAACTAGACTTAGTCTGAATGAATCGAAAATTGAATAGAACATAAAAATACCGAGTACAAGGAATGCTGGAATAAGAAACAGCACAGCCGTACCAACAACAGATCGTTGCCGTCTGTTTAAAGGCCGCATCGATAAAGATGACATTTATAATCCCCCCAGTAATTATATTTTTTGCATAATTATACTATGCGGCAGTAAACTGCCGCATAGTCATACTTTTTTGATAAACAACCACTAAATAAATTAAGTCAAAATCAGCCAGCCAGCTCTGCAGCTTTTGCTTCCATAATCTGATTAACTTCAGCAGGTGTTTTGGTAAGTCCGAAGATTTCCTGAACTGTATCTTTGTGGAGATCGCCTAATTCTGGATGTAGATACTGATCATACCAAAGCTGATTTGTCTTTGCTTGTGTAGCAAGATCAAGAACAGTCTGCATCATAGGATCAGCTAACTGAACACCATTGATTGGAGGAATTTTACCATCAGCAATACGATCTTCAATTGCCTGTTCGTCGAGCAAATACGTTAAAGCTTTAAATGCTCCTGCTATATCTTTGCTGTTTGAAGCTATTGAATAGAAATTATCACCAACTGTACCAACGGTTCCGGAAGGATCTCCCTGACCGCCTTCAACTACAGGGAACGGGAATACGCCAAGGCTATCAATAAAATCAGGATTTTCACTATTAATGGTAGATACAATCCATGATCCCATCAATGTCATAGCAGCCTGACCTGAATACAGCAAGGCACGTGACTGACCTGAATCTTCATCAAGACCATTGAAGCCTTCGTTGAAATAATTCTTGTTAACCCATTCTTGTATTTTGTCACCAGCTTTTGTGAAGGCTTCATTTTCAAAGCTTCCGCCACTCTGACGAGTTGCAGCATTAGCAAAAACATCGGCACCGCCAATACGATCAACAAGATACATATAGTACATTGAACCTGTCCACTTAGTCATATTTGCAAGTGAGAAAGGTGTTACGCCTGCTGCGAGAAGTTTGTCAGCAGCAGCTTCCAATTCAGCCAAAGTACCTGGAACTTCTATGCCGTTATCTGCAAAAACTTCTTTATTGTAGAAGAACATTGCAACAGCAAGATTTTCTACAGGCATTGCCCAGATTTTATCCTGATATGTAGCCTGAGATATTCCGGCAGGCATGAACATATCAACATAATTACCTTCATTCATAAACTCAGTCAAATCTGCAATTTTGCCTGACTCAATATACTCGATCATAGGGCCACCAGACCAATGTGGGAAAATGTCCGGTTGTGTGTCAGAACCCAATGCAACAGTAAGTTTTGTTTTGAAAGCATCATTTTGCATAGGCTCTACAATTACTTCATACTGAGGATTGTCTGCAACGAATCGATCAATAGAATCCTGAATGATTCTTGCCTGATTTTCCTGATTTTGAATGTGCCAGAAATCTAGAACAATTTTTTCACCACTATCTGTCGTTTCATCTGTGTCGTCAGGTGCGGCCGTAGTGGTTGCTCCGTCATCTGGAGCTGCTGTTGTGGTGGTCGTTTCCGAGCCCCCGCAGGCTCCTAGGATTGTTGTCAGCATTGCTATGATTATTAACAACGCTATTCTTGACATAACTTTTCTTGACATAAAAAAACCTCCTATCATGTTTACCTGATACGATGCAGGATATTTGCATCTTGATCATTATTCTAGAAGGTTTATTTGTAATATTTAATAAAAATTTCTATCCAAATATATTATTTTTATGTCATGTGACAATAATATCAATGAAGTTCCCACTGGCAAGACAACATCTTAAACTCTGTAAAAATTGCTTCAAAACTAGATTCCCCTGGACTACAAGCATAAAATCCAAAATTTATGCTTTCAGATCCTTCAAACATATGAAAGATTCTCATCTGTTTGAAATTGACTCCATCCTCCGAATTTTCAATACAATAATCACTTTCTCTGCGGCTTAATCTATAATACATCTCTTTAACCGATGTGCTTATATCTGTGGATGCCCAGTCAGAAAAACCATTATTAGTAACAACACTGCCTAATCTTTGAAATCTGTCATTTTCAAATTCTATTGAAGCCTTCATCCAGTTATCACTGTTCTGATAGATCACTACACCGCACTGATCATACATTTTTTTACTATCGAATTGAGTTTTGACAATAAAAGAGAAAAACTTTTCATCTGTTCTCAACATTAATGCATGTGCATTGTCATTTTGAAAGCCATAATATGTCCTCTGCCAGAAATCTGATCCAGGCTCTGTTGATATAACAATTTTATCTTCACCTATTTGAAATTTTTCCGGTTTGCTATGCCACTTCAGACTTTTAACATCAAACTGCATACATATCCTCCTGCTTAATTCACAACTAACCTCTAATTTTTCAACTTCCCCAAAAAGCATTTTAGCTTTTGTTAACATGCCGCTACTAGATATAGCATCATGTTACCAGTAGTATGGGACATTATACAAGTGTATTCTTGTTACTATTATCAAATCAGAATAATTTGATATAATATTAAAGTACAGTTAAACTTTTCAGAATGTTTTCGTTGAAAATATTCTTTAGATACATTGGTTATTAGAGGGAAAGCAAGTATGAGAATTATAATATTAGATGGTTATACGCTCAACCCTGGCGATTTAAGCTGGAAAGTTTTTGACTCACTAGCAGAAGTCATTGTTTATGATCGTACACCGGATGACCTTATAATTCAAAGAATAGGCGATTCCAAAATAATACTAACAAACAAAACTTTCATCAGCAGAGAAGTAATTCGGGCTTGCCCTAATCTCGAATATATAGGAGTTCTGGCAACAGGTTATAATTCCGTGGACTTGAAAGCTGCCAGAGATTTTAACATAGATGTTACCAATGTCCCTAAATATGGAACTTCCGCAGTCGCCCAGTTCACAATTGCACTACTCCTGGAGCTATGTCACAGGGTTGGTGACCATTCCGTAAGTGTGCACAATGGCGATTGGCAAAAAAATCTAGATTTTTGTTATTGGAAATATCCGCTGACAGAATTAGCCGGCAAAAAAATGGGGATCATAGGATTTGGTAGCATAGGCCAGGCAGTAGCCAAAATTGCCTCTGCCTTTGGAATGAAAATTTTAATTTATTCTAGACAAAAAAAAATCTATTTTTCCGGAAAAAAATTCAAACAAGTGGGCCTAGTGGAACTGTTTTCTAAATCTGACGTAATATCTTTACATTGCCCTCTTACTCCAGACACTTCTAATCTTATAGACAGTCAAGCAATTAGTTTAATGAAAAAAACTGCCTATCTCATAAACACCTCAAGGGGTGCTCTTATTAATGAGAAAGCATTAGCCGACGCCCTTAATTCAGATAGAATCGCCGGCGCAGCTTTAGATGTGGTATCGGAGGAACCAATTCTGCCTGACAATCCTTTACTCCAGGCAAAAAATTGTATCATTACACCTCATATTGCCTGGGCGCCTAAAGAAGCAAGAGCAAAACTGATGAAAATAGCATTTGATAACCTCTCTGCCTGGTTATCAGGAAAACCTATAAATATTGTGAGCAAATAGAGCCTTGTCACTTAAGCAACGAAGTTTTTTCTTTTAGATCTGCATGTACCATTCAATAAACCGTTGAGCTATAATCAAATCAAAAGCTTTATAAAAAATCAACAGTGAAGAAAGGAAGAATGTGCTATGGGTAAAACAGTTAAACAAGTCGAACTAAACAATGGTGTCAATATTCCTTCTGTAGGACTTGGAGTTTTTCAGGTAGAACCAGGCAAAGAAACCGAGCAAGTTGTCAATTGGGGATTAGAAGCTGGTTATCGCCATATTGATACAGCCAAAATATACGGAAACGAAAAAAGTGTAGGTAATGCAATTAAAACAAGTTTAATTCCCAGAGAAGAACTTTTCATAACTACAAAACTTTGGAATGCAGATATAAGAGCAGGTAAAGTCAGGGAGGCTTTTGAAAAAAGTTTAGATAGACTGGATCTTGAATACGTTGATCTTTATTTGATTCATTGGCCTGCACAAGGATACTCCAAAGCATGGTCAGAAATGGAAAAGTTGTATCATGAAAAAAGAATAAGAGCTATAGGTGTAAGCAATTTCAACATTCATCACCTGAACACGCTGATGATGACAGCTGAGATTACTCCTGCAGTTAATCAAATCGAATGCCATCCTTTGCTAACACAAACTGAACTGCGTACTTTCTGCTTAGAAAATGATATCGCATGCGAAGCATGGAGTCCTTTGGGAGGAACAGGAGGTAATCTGCTGAAAAATGAAACGCTTATTCAGTTATCAAAAAAATACAGCAGATCACCCGCACAAATAGTATTAAGATGGAATGTTCAAAGCAATATGATCACATTGCCAAAATCGATTAACAGGGATCGCATAGTTTCAAACATTGATATATTTGATTTCACCCTTGAATCAGACGATATGGTTATCATCAACGGATTAAATCAAAATAAAAGAGTTGGACCGGATCCGGATAATTTTGATTTTTAATTTATAAGCGACTCAGCAATATAGGTAAAAATAACGCCAATTCCATGTGCACCTGCATCTGGATAGCCGATACTTCTTTCCCCAACAGTTCCTGCCCGGCCCATTTTTGCTGTTATTTTTTCTGTGTTTTTTGCACCAATCACAGCCGCCTGGGCGCCACGCAAGAAAGCTTCTTTAAAAGTTAAGCACGAATTAACGCTTTCAGCCCAGGCTTCTGCACATGGAATAAGGGCATCAATAATTGTCTTGTCGCCTACAACGGCACCCCTGCCAAAAGATCTTTCTCCTGTAGACTGTATAGCATCTATCGCCGAAATAAGCATTTGATAAAATTCTGGAAGAGTAATTTCTTTTTTACCTTCTACTTTTTGGGATGCAGCTCTAAAAGCAGAACCCCATAGAGGACCTGTCGCTCCACCACAGTATTCCATTATAATTAGTGAACAAGCAGATAAAAATTTACCGGCATCGTTTGAACTATTATCTACAATCTGAGGCAATTCCTGCTTCAAAATTCGAAATCCTTTGGCAAGACTCATGCCAAAATCACCATCTCCTGCGTGTGAATCCAACTCGCAAAATTCGACTTCTTTTTGCAAAATAATTTCCGTCATTTTGTATACTATGTAAACCAAATTATTAAAAGTTAGATTCTCAATAATTTTAGGGTCACCTTGAAAATATTTTTTTTGAGTAAACTCTTTGATTTGAATTTCATTCTTCTTTAAAAAGCTAGCTTGCAAAGCTTTTTGACCATCAAAAACCAAAGAAGGGGTGCGGCACTCATAATCCAACAAATCTTTAAGTTCTTCATCCAACAACAACACAGAAACAGAAGCACCTGCCATATCAATACTTGTCATATAATTACCAACAAGACATCTGTACACTTGACAGTCATACTCTGCTAAACATTCCATAACTGAATTATTTAACAAATACAATTCTTGTAGGGGAGTCGCTCCAAAACCATTAATAATTACGGCAAACTCTTTTTCAGAATAGTTTGTCAGATTAAAATCTTTCAAAACTGCTTCAATCATCATTGCAGCCAATTCTTTTGCTGATTTCATTTTTTCACGGCGCACACCTGGTTCTCCATGAATACCCACTCCATATTCAATTTCGTCATTATTCAACTTAAAAGTGGGCGTCCCCTTGGCAGGAACTGTGCATGAATCAAGAGCAAAACCGATACTTCTGACATTATCTGCTGTTTTTTGAGCTATTCTTTTTACCTGTGCAAGATTTTCACCCTTTTGCGCAGCAGCACCGGCTATTTTATGCACAAAAACAGTTCCGGCTACCCCTCTTCTTCCTACAGTATATAAACTATCTTCAACAGCTACATCATCCTCAACTTTTACATAATCAACATCCATACCGTCTTCAATGGCAAGGGCAGCTGCATTTTTAAAATTCATTACGTCTCCGCTATAATTTTTAATTATGAGCAAAGTTCCTTTTTCGGATTCATTTTCCTTTATCGCCTTATACACCTGAATTTGAGATGGTGAGGCAAAAACATCTCCACATACAGCTGCATCAAGCATCCCTTTTCCTACAAAGCCTCCATGCGAAGGTTCATGTCCGCTTCCACCGCCACTTATAAGTATGACTTTATTTCTGTCCGGTTCCTTTTTTGCTATTATTTTATATTTTTCATTGAAACTAAGCTCTGGATTTGCTATTACAAATCCTTTGCACATTTCGACAACAATATCATTTATTTCATTAATAATTTTTTTCATTTGTTTACCTCTGCTGTTTATATTCAGAGCCTAATTTATCTGCCACTAGAATCGCAGCTGCAACATCATTTAAACTTACAGGAAATGGCATTGAATATATTGACTCTTCAGGGATGCAGGCTTTTGCTGCAACTGCTTTCAGTTCATCATCTGAAATAGTATCAATTCCAATATCTGCAAGACAAACGGGAAGTCCTATGTCACAGCAAAAATCAAGAAGTTCATTGATTTCAGTTACAGGGGCATTTTCAAGTACAAGCTGCACTAATGTACCAAATGCAACTTTTTCGCCATGGAAATATTTGTGTGTACCCTCCAGAATAGTCAAGCCGTCATGAATGGCATGTGCTCCGGCAAGTCCACCACTTTCAAAGCCAAGACCAGACAATAAAATGTTAGCTTCTATAATGTTTTCTAAAGCTGTTGTGACCCGATTTAATTCACAAGCTTTTTTTGCTTTCAAACCATCTTTCAATAATGTTTGATAACAAAGTTCAGCTAAAGCGAATGCAGTATTAGTTCCTTTGGCTGAGTCTGTGTATCCTTCTCTGAAACCACAAGGTAATCCCGCATTAACATTAGAATAAGAATTTTTTGTTGCTCTGGCTTCAAAATAGGTAGATAGTGCATCTCCCATTCCAGAAATTAAAAATCTTACAGGGGCATTTGCTATAACGCTTGTATCAACCAGCACAACATCTGGGCTTTGCTTAAAATATGCATAATCATCAAAAGCACCTTCTTCTGTATATATGACTGCAGAATGGCTTGTGGGTGCATCGGTAGCAGCAATTGTAGGAACAATTATCAACGCTTCTCCTTCAGCAACACATTTGGCTGTATCAATGGCTTTTCCGCCTCCAAGTCCGATTGTAGATCTGCAATTTTTTTCTGCCGCCAATTTTTGTAAACGTGTTATTTCTTGCCTGGAACATTCACCTCTAAAATCGCTTTCAAGAAATTTAACGCCGAATTTTTCCGCTGTTGCATCAAGTTTGCTTTTTACTCTCCGGACATCATCCGGATGTGCTATCAACAAAGCAGTTTCCCCAAATGTTTTTACAAAATAACCTAGATTCAGTATTTCATCTTCTCCCTGAACATACTTAGAGGGACTTATAAAAGCTTTTCTCATAATTGTTCTCCGTTCATCAATGTTTCACAGCCTCAACTTAACCAAAAATTGAGGCTGTGATTTTTTCAATAAAGTCTGACTTCTCAGATTTTTTATGATGCAAAACTTTTTAGATGTCCTGATAAGTCAGACATTTATCTGCAAATTACCTTTTTACCTTAATGAAATATTTTGCAGTAAAAGCTCCGGCTGCAAGAATAATTAGCATGATCATCACAACAATATTGTTTGCTGCCTGTTCTCCTGTTTTTGGAAGCATTTCAGGGGTTGCCTGAATAACACCAAAAGTTGAGAAACTGCTCACAGTAAATGTCATTTGACCATCTTGTATTTCCACAGGGATGATTTCAACACTACCATCAGGCAAAATATGTACAATATATGTGTTGTTAGGATCATACCCTGACGGAACAGACATGGTAATCGTTACGCTTGTCCCTTCCTTAGGTTGTACCTTTACATTTCCTTCTGCTGTGAAAGCACTAATATCAAACAATAGGATTTTCTGATATGCTATTTCAGCATTTTCCAAAGCAGCAATAGCAGTCAGCCATTCGTCAGAATTTGAAGCAATTTGATTAACTTGTAAATAAACTTCCTGATCGAAAGCTTCCTTATTAGCCCTTGCAATAAAAGGAATGCTGCTTTTGTTTCTTACTTCTATCGCTTTTTCATTTGCTCCTATTATTTGAACAGGATCTGTAGGATATAAAGTTCTGTCAATAGTTTCTACCTGTTCTCCATTATCCGGGATAGATGTGTCAGTTTCGGCAGGATTCTCAATTCCCGGATTTGCAGGTGCTGTTGGCTTAGGATCTGTTGGCTTAGGATCTGTCGGCTTAGGATCTGTCGGCTTAGGATCTGTCGGATCAGGTGTGATTTGATCCGCAGCAACATTTATTTCTTCTAAAACCCTCGTATCATCAAGTACTGTAGCAATAAGTTTTATTTTGTACGCTTTTGTGAGATCAAATGCTGGATCTTTTATAACATGTGTTTCTTCAATATCAACAGCTGTTTTTGAGCCTATATAATCAATATTTTGATAGACAATTTCTTCGTTTTGCTCAATCTGTAACTGAACAGGAATAATAAGATCAGGATTTGAATTTATTGTGTAGGTAGATTCAGGAACATAATCAAGATAATTTGCAATTTCTTCTTTTATTTCAATAGAGTATTTCAAATCTAAAGTTGAGTCTTTTTCTTTTGAACTCAAACTTCCATCTAAAATATCACCAGGTGCTTCAGGATTATACATTCTATCATTGACATATTTAAAAGCTTCACCAAAAATCGGCAGATAGAAAATACTATCATGACCACCATTATCAATATAAAGATAATGATTAACATCTTTATTAAAGAACAGTCTGCTTAGCTCACCAGCTACGCCATAGAATCTATAAACATCCTGATTACCACTAGACATATAGATTGAATAACGATCAAGGTATTCTTTAGATAATCCTGATAACATTGTAGGAATACTATTATAAGACAAGGCTCCGTAAAAACTTATTGCACCACTAAACAAATTAGGATTTGCAAAGCCTATTCCAAAGGATCCGGCGCCACCCATGGAATTACCTGCAGTAAATCTAAATCTTGCATCCTGAATTGTTCTGTATCTGACGTCTATGGTAGGAACAAGATCCTCTGTTATCATGTCGGCATAGTCTCCACGCCACCAGCTTGTTCTTGTGGGATCATCCGGCATAACGACTATCATATCTCGCAAATTGCCATTAGCAATATATTCATCAAATATCTTATCTACTTTGTCAATCTCATAAGTTGTACTCTGACTATTAATGCCGTGGAAAAGATATGCTGTGGGATAATGTTTACCAGAATTTTCAGGATCAAAATATCCTTCTGGCAGGTAAACACGCATTGTCAACTCGCGCATTGTACTATTTATTGCATCAGACATATAGGAGTCAAGGAAAAATCTTGATTTATCACCTGTCTGGAGAATATAGCTACTGAAATCAGTGTAATAATCTATGATTTCATCTTCGAAAATAGTAACAGTTTCTCCTTGCAAATCTTTACCGGTTATTTTCCTCATCGCCTGATAAACAAGTGATGATCCATCAACAAACACCCCTGCTGCTGAGTCTGTAATATTTATGTCTGAATAGTTTTCCATCCACCCGGTAACAACTTCAATTTTCCGATCGGCATCATATCCTGAATGGAAAAAATCTTTGCTAAGAGTTTCTCTATACCCTTTTATATCCTCATTTACAATAAAATCTATTTGCTGCGCCACAAGATCAGCTAGTCTGGTGGCATCTTCGGAAGAGGCGTAAACAGAAGGCTTTCCAATCGCTTTATTGTAAGCAGCCTTTGAGTAAATGCCGACAGGGCCTTCGTACCAGCCGCCACCGCCGCTGGAATTACACATTCTTACAGCAATTACATTTTTTCCACCGTAATTCAAAAAATCAGAATCAAGATCATAAACACAATCAACATCCCATGGATTAGATCCATCATAAACACCTACAGGTGTTGATGCATATGTAAAACCAGTCGAACCTACAAAATTACCGTTAACAAAAACCTGATTAGCTTCATCAAATTTACCTACAGCCATAAGCAGATTATCTTTGGGAAAATCTTCATCAAGATCAAATTCTCTAACATACCATGCATATGTTGCACGATTTGCATTGCCGCCTAAAGACTGAGCAAAATCTGCTGTCCACCACCCTAAAGCAGGTTGAACAACTTCCCATTGGTTGTATACATCATTAGTAATATTTTCTATTCTATCTAGATCTATAATTGCAGAAGAAGAATATAATTTGTATGCATCAAAATGCCAGTCTCCCATAAGATCAACAAGCTTATCTTCGTCGGCTTCTCCTGTGTCTTGAACTCTAACTAATGATCTGGTCGCAAGTTCAGATTTGTAGCCCAGATATTCTGCTGTAACTACCACATTAGTGTTTATACCAGATGCCATTTTAGTTCTTTCAAGACCTATTTCTAACTTATTTGCAACATCTATGCTGCCAGGTGTTATGGTCATCGTTTTGGTATCTAAAAGATTGCCTGATTGGGGGTCTACCATTTGTACTGACAGTTTCACTTTGGGAATAGAATCAGAAAAGTTTTCAATCGCACTATTTAATGTTAAATTTACTCCAGTGTTGATTGTACTTATATTTGAGGTAACAGCTTGTGGACTAACTGTTATCTGGCTGCTAATAATATTTCTTGTAAAATATTTACTAAAACGGTTAAAAGACCTTTCTAAAGAAGAAAGATAAAAATCGCTGTCTGCTTTGCCTTCACGAATTGAGTATTCTGCATTAGAAAGATTTCTACTTATTTTGTTCATCATAGCGTTACCTATATCTGAACTTGAACCAGTAGCACTTGTAGCAGCCTCAGAATTAGGTGCATCTAAATAGTAATATTTTGTCCTCATATTGGTAGCACTTACTGCATTAACAGAGCTTAATACCGATCCCTTTGAAACCCAGGGATTATTGGTAAAATTGCCCATATGACTACCAACAGCTGTAAAATGAGCACCTGTGGTTGTGCGCTCTATCATACCTGCTGCAAAAGCCATATAACCACCTGTACCAACACCAAGGATACCTCTGAAAGAAGCAGAATTAATGGTATTATATTTACTGTCTACATCTGAAACCAGATCAGACATAAGCAAAGAAAAATCATCTGTTGCTTTGTATTCTGGCATTATTACAATATATTCCAGAGATATGTCCTTCGATATTATTTCATCAATTCTATTTTTTATGCCATCATTGATATAGCGATTTGCCGAAAATCCATCTTCAGGCATTAGATAAATTGTCGGATATCTTTTTGATGTATCGGCTGAATTGTATGAAGGTGGCAAATAAACCTTATATGAATTCGCTTCTCCATATGTTTGTGTTTCAATAGCTGAACTGGCAGCAGTAACTGCTACACCTGTAAGAACAGGCAAACAAGTAGCTGCCAGTAAAACAATCGCTATCATTAGTGATATTATTTTTTTCATTTCTTACCTCCTGATTTTTGATAAATTCTGTCAAATGATGCTTTTCATACCCTATGATCTGACTTTTTTAAGTTCTACTTTTCATTTTTCTTCTAAAATCAGACACAGAAAACCTGCAGATACCTAAATCACCTCCTTCTTTTCTAAAGCGGGAAATCACTGTATCTGTTAAAGACAACTCAGCCATTATTTTTTATCAATATTTAATGAGGCTTATGTAAAACTCAGCTTTATTTTTTCCTTCTAAATAGCATCTGAAATCAGGATGTGCATGTGCACCCCATGAATCATCACCGCCTACACCACATTGCTTATTTAGAATTCTTACAAATGTATGTGAATGTTTTGGTAGTTCATCATAATGACCGGCATTTTCAAGTTCATGTGAAGAAAAAGGTAAAACAGATGCCTCAAAAAATTCTTTTGCGAAAATTCGTATACCTTTACCCTCATCATTTATGATATCCAGCCATCTGAGTTTATTCTTGTTTCCGCATTCCTGTGGTCTGGCATAAGGAATATACTGTTCTTCAACTTTTTGATGAGCCAATCCTATACGGCAGCAATTTTGACGGTCTATATACGCTTCATTAGCAGTATTTCCATACCATCTTATAAATTTGTATTGTGGCGGCATGGAAAAGGAAAAACCAAAGCAAGGAACATCATCATCCACATTTAATTCAAGAGATATTTTTACCATATCTTTTTGATAGAAACTGTAATTTATTATTGCAGTTTTTTCTACACCTGCCAGCTTAACTAGCGAATTTATTTTATTATAATGGTCGTCAAAAAAGCTCTTTTCACAATGCTGATATAAAGAAGCGGTTTTCCACTTGGCCCAGATCAAGTGCATCCCTGCCCCAATATCATTGTCTGTTGGTGCTCTCCAAAATTCCGGTTTTATTTCATGATCTATAATGTCTCCCCATGAAGTATTCCATGAAGATATTTTTCCTGTGATTTTTGAAACAAGGCTATGGCTTTCCTTCATTTGAATACCAAAGTGACAGTCTCCATTAATTATTTGAGCTGATTCTGAAGAAACATCTAAAAAACAGCTTTCATTAGGAGTTAACACAAGTTGATCAAAGCAAATTTCATGTCCTTTTCTTGCCCATATCCAATCTTCTTTCAAATGTGCGGAACATTCAACAATGATTTCTGCCGTACCGTCAAAATCTACTTTTATAGGATATATAGCTTGAGACAAAGGACTGATAACCAAAGAAAATTTTTCGCTTTTTATAGTTTTCCCGTTTTTAAGAATTTTCACTTTAAATTCATAAATCGATGTATCTGTAAAAAGATTTTTATTTACAATAGTTATTTTTTCGCTTTCGCATTTTATTTTCACTGGTGAAAATAAAAATTTTGCTTCAGCAAGTTTAGGTGATGGTTTACGGTCAGCAAATATAAGTCCATTTGCACAAAAATATCCATCACTTGGTTTTGCAAAGGCTGCCCCTGTATAAAGATATCTACTATCCTGATATTTTTTTTCATTTTTCAGAGCTGCAATTTCTACACCAATATCATCATTTATACTCTGATTATATTCTATACACTGATCAATCCAATCCCATACAAAGCCGCCTTGGTACTGATCATATTCATCTTCAAGCTCCGTATATAATTGCACCCCGCCAAATGAATTACCCATTGCATGGGCAAACTCGCAGGATATATATGGTTTTGTTGGATTGTTTTGCAAATATGTTTTTATTTCTTCAGCACTTGCATACATTCTACTTTCAAAATCACTTGTATCTGGATATCTGTTATCATGGACTATTCCCTCGTAATGAACCGGCCTTGAGGGATCATTGGTTCTAAAAAAAGCTGCTACTTCAGATAATATACTTCCACCATAACTTTCATTACCACATGACCAAGCAATTACACATGTATGATTCTTATCCCTTTCGTACATAGAAGATGCTCTGTCCATTACCGCAGCCTTCCATTCCTGCTTATCTCCTGGCAAATTTATATCTCTTTTTATAACTTCGCTCATCACCATCCATGTGCCATGTGTTTCCAGATTGGTTTCATCTATAACATAGAGTCCGTACTTATCACAAAAATCATAAAATGCACTTGTATTTGGGTAGTGCGAAGTTCTTACTGCATTAATATTATTTTGCTTCATCAAGATAATATCTGTTTCAATATCTTTGGGACTGATAACTCTGCCAGATTGGTGATTAAATTCATGTCGGTTTACGCCTCTGAAAACTAGTCTTTTCCCGTTTAGAAATAGTATTTTATCTTTAATTATAATTTCTCTAAACCCTATACTCATACTGACTTGTTGACTTATTTCCCGATCACTGCCAATTAACGCTACTTCCAATCGATATAAATATGGTTTTTCCGCACTCCACAAAATAGGATTGAGGATACTGGATTTAAAACTAATACGTTCAGAGATTATTCTTTTATCTGCCTTAATTATTTCATTATTATCTTGATCGATCAGTTTGATTTGCAAATATGTGTCTTCTTTATATTTGTTGATTAACACTTCTGCAGCCAAATCTACTCGCTGGTATTTATCTGAAAAATTATAACTGATACTTACATCAGAAATGTTTCTGTGAGGCATTGAAATAATACTTACATCTCTGAAAATCCCAGAAAAACGCCAGAAATCCTGATCTTCCAACCAGCTGCCACTACAAAATCTTGGAACCACAACTTCAAGCACATTGGTACCTTCAAATATAAAGTCACTTATATCAAATTCTGCGGGCGTAAAACTATCTTCACTATATCCTACAAAATTACCATTTATCCATAATAGCAAACAACTCTCTACACCGTCGAAGCGTATTCTTGTTACAGCCTGATCATATTTTTTTTCATAATCAAATTTTCTAACATATAGAGCAGTTATATTTTTTTGGGGAATTTGTGGTGGTTCTATATTTTCCAGTCCATCCCAAGGATACATTGTATTTACATACTGCAAATCCCCGTAACCCTGCATTTGAATATGAGCAGGAACTATAATTTTCTCATACACTCTTTTCTCGGATTGCTCAATCACGTCAGCTATAGCAGATTCCGGATCAGAATAACAGCACAAATCCCATGTGCCATTTAGTAATTTGCAAAATGCTCCCTTATCGATATTAAAATCTGAATGAGCAGAAACTCTATTAATTTCAAAAACAGTAGGGTCATTAATAAATTTCAAATAATCTTTTTTAGTTAATTTTTCCATCTTTTTCATTTTTACCAGTCCTTATTGTTTTACAGAGCCAAGCATGCCTTGCACAAACTGCTTCTGGAATGCAAAAAATATTGTAGCTACCGGCAAAGTTGCCAGAACAATAGCACACATTATGACACCATATTCAGGTGTATAAGATGAAGACATAGCTGATATTAAAAGTGTTGTTGTTCTCTTGTCATTCGTCTGCAAAACTATTAAAGGCCAAAGATATAAGTTCCAGCTTGTCAGAAAAGAATATATAGCTGCGGCATAATAAGTCGATTTCATGCTAGGCATAAAAACAGTAAAATATATCGCCATTTCTGATGCGCCATCTATTCTAGCCGCCTGAAGAATTTCAACAGGGAAAGCAGCAAAGCTTTGCCGAAAAAAGAAGACCATAAAAGCAGAGCTTACCGAAACAATAATTATTGCAAGATGGCTATTAATTAATTTAAACCTTACAATTATCTGAAATAAAGGTATCATTAACGCCGCAAAAGGAATCATCATTGTAGCCAGCATAAATCCATAAACTTTTTCCTTTATTCTAGTAGAGTAAAACTGAAAACCAAAGCCGGCCATTCCAGCAAAAAGAAGAATCAATACTACACTGGACACTGTTACTTTGAATGAGTTGTAAAGAATCCTAGGCATATCATAATCTGTAAAAAGTTTCACCATATTCTCTCTGAAATATGGACCAAAGGTCATTTTACCGGCAATAATATCTACAGCACTGTTAGTTGTCCCGATAATCATCCATAAGAATGGAAAAATAGAAAGAAATGATACAATTATTAAAAACAAATATAGAAAAACTCTTCCAATACGTATTTTCTTCATATTCTTTCACTCCTTTTTTTCTTTTTCAATTCCTTTTCAAATCTTTTGGCCATTCTAATGTCTCTATCTTCACTTAATTTAAACTGTATAATTGTTAGGACTGCAATAATGATCATTACTGCATAAGAAAGAGAAGCAGCATAGCCAAAGTTAGGAGTGTATTTGAAACTTACATTATATATATACACACTCAAAGTTAGAAATACATTGGCAGGGCCTACGGTTGCAGAAGTAACACCACTGTGCGAAAGGTTCATAGGTTCATCAAATAGCTGTACCGTTCCTATTGTAGACATGATAGCAGTAAACAAAATCATTGGCTTTAAACTTGGTAAAGTTATCTTAAAAAAAGTCTGGATTTTGCCTGCGCCATCTACTTCGGCAGCCTCATAAACATCGTTGGAAATATTCTGCATGGCAGATAGATAAAAAACCATGTTATAACCTGTCCAACGCCAAATCATTGCTATTATAAGTACAATAACTGCCAGATTTGGTTTTGTAAGCCATTCAAGAGGATTTGAAATAATGCCGATCTCAAGCAAAAATTTATTTATCAAACCGTCATAGGAAAAAAGCATTTTGAATAGTACGGTATAGGAAATAAGAGAAGTTACTGCCGGAAGGAATATGGCAGTGCGAAAAAAGCCTTTAAATTTCAACTTCTTGTCATTTAATATAGTTGCCAGTATCAAAGCTATCGTCAACATTATGGGAACCTGTATCAGGAAAAGTCGAAAAGTATTTTTCAGAGCCAGAAAAAACATCGGATCACTAATCATTCTTTGAAAATTTTTCAATCCAACAAATTCTGTAACGATACCTTTAGTAGATGTTAGTGATAAATATAGTGAATAAAGCATGGGATAAACAAGAAGTGCCAGTAAGAATAAAATGATAGGTATTATAAATATCCATCCGGCTCTCTTTAATTTTTTTTCCATCAGGACAAGCTCCTTTTATCGTGGAATTTTTTGAAAGGGGCTGTCTTACAGCCCCTCGTTCATATAGTTGGGTGAAAAAACAGAATTATTGTAATTGATTAGCTAGTTGTGCATCAGCTGCAGCAAGCATATCTTCCAGAGAGAGACTTCCGGTAATATAAGCATCCATCTGAGCCATTACAGCAGAATCAGCTTCGTAGGTATAGGAACCATAATTTACTTTAGGTATTTCTGCTGCCCATGAACTAAGATCCAGATATATTGCAGTATCTCCAAAGAACGGATCTGCCTGAGCATAAGCATCACCCTCAAAGGCTGGAAGATAAGAGCCCATAGCACCATTTTCTATCAAAATTTCTTGATAGAACTCTGTATTGGAACCATAAACTGATTTCATGAAATCTATAGCTACATCTTTGTTAGGGCTGTCATTTAATACATACCAGCTTGAACCGCCTAAATTGGAAGCATTTTTAGAAGCACTGTTGTTTAAGCGAGGTACTGGTGCTATGTTCCACAAACCACTCTGATCAGCACCGGATTTAACAGAACCTACAATCCATACACCTGTTGTAATACTTGCAGCTTCGCCTGAATTGATTGAACCGACCCATTCGTCCCAACCACTGGTAGGTTTAGCAATATCTGCTTCAACTATCTTTTTATATGTCTCTATTGCTTCTTTGATTACATCACTTGAAGTTATTATGGAATTTCCTGCTCCATCAAAATACCATTCGCCAGCAGACTGCATCATTATACGCATAAGTCCACCGTCACTTCTTTCAAATCCAAGCATAGAAACACCGGTTTTCTCTTTAACTTCAGTACCTATTTCTATAAATCTATCCCATGTAATATTCTGGAGATCGTCGCCTGAAAAACCAGCTTCCTCTAGAATATCTGTGCGATAGAACATGCCTGCTACACCAGAATCAAAAGGTATACCGTACATTCTGCCATCTAGTTTAAGGATTTCATTTTTGTAAGCAGCAAATTCAGAAAAATCAAAATCATCAGTTACATCCGCAAAGGATCCTGGATAAGATGTCAGATATTTCTGTGCATTATAATCTTCAATCAAAACAATATCCGGTAATCCTTCTGTTGTTTTCGAAGCCAATGTAGTATGTAATTTTTGTTCAACATCAGCTTTTGCCAGCTCCATTACTTCAAAAGATACATTATCGTTGTCAGCTTTATAAATATCAGCAGCTCGATTCATTATACTGATATTAAATGATGGATCCCAAGCCCATACAGTTAAAGTAATAGGATCTTGATTATCTGTGCCTCCTTCTGATGTTTCATCTGTACCGCCTGCTTCAGCAGATTTTGTGGTAGTTGTTTCTGGAGAACTTTCTCCACCACAGGCAAATAGACTTAAAACTAGTGCCATAGTCAATAACAGGACAATAAATTTTTTCATAATTCAACCTCCGTTTAGTGATGGTATTGTGCAAACCACCCAACTTTATTAAGTAAAAATTACCATTGTTTAAGATTGTTGTCAATAATCATTTTACTAAAAAACACTTTTTTGTTTACTGTTGTTTACCATCTGGTTTTATAGTAAACTTTACCCTTAATAATTAAATACTTTACTTAACTATTTGTGACTTCTTTGTTTTGCTATACATATTTACAATTAAATGTCTGGTATACTGTATTACAAACTAAAGATTTTGCAGAAATATTTTTAATTAAGAGGTTAAATTATGGCAACAATACGAGATATTGCCAAAGCGGCAAAAGTAAGTCCTACCACTGTTTCACGAGTGCTTAATCATGATCCCAGCATTAATGTTAATACTGAGACAAGACTTAGAATTTTTGAAATAGCAGATGAACTAGAATATGTTCCTATGAAAATGAGAAAGGATAACAACCTCGATCTTTCCTCTGTAAAAAAAAGATTGAACTTTGCAATAGCAGATTGGTACACAGAATCTAATCTTGCCGAGGATCCTTACTATTTATATCTGCTCACGGCAGTTGAAAAGGCCTGCTCAGAAAACAATATCAACTCTTTCCGATTGATAAATGTAGACGGGGTTTATAAAGCTACCGTAGACTTCGAAGCCGACGGATTAATCGCTATTGGCAGATTTAGTTTAAAAGATGTCGAAATATTAAAGCAGTTTTCTAACAATATTGTTTTTCTGGATTCCTCACCTGACGATGAACTATATGATTCAGTACTAGTCAATATAAAATTGGGAACATTACAGGCATTACAGCATTTATATGATTTAGGACACAGGCGTATTGGCTTTGTCGGCGGCAATGTGGTAGGCGATCGCAAAGACAAATCAATCGATGATCGTAAAATCGCCTACAGTAATTTTATGAAATCACATGGAATTTTTGATGAAAGTCTTATTTTTGAAGGAACAAGAATAACATTCAGCGAAGGCAATCGTATGGCTCATCAAATGTTGAATACATTGGAAGAATTGCCAACAGCTTTATTTATAGCTAATGACACAATGGCAATAGGTGTAATGGGTGTTTTAAGCAATATCGGTATAAAGATACCTTCACAAATGAGTCTGGTTGGTTTCAATAATATTGCTGCAATCAAGCATCTGTCTCCTCCCCTGACCAGCATAAGTATTCCTATAAATAAGATCGCAAAATGTGCAATAGAAACCTTAAAAATGAACTATGAAGGAGAGAAAAACATTCCCTATAAGATATATATACCCACAAGTCTCAAAATCAGAAGCAGTACAGGGAAAGTAATGGAAGAATCGCATTAATAATATACCATACACTTCACACAGCGTTCACACAGAAGCGATATACTCATTTTAGAAGAATTTGTTGCATAATAGTTTTATCAAGATAAAGCAATGAATTTAATCAAGAAACTAAATTCTCAACATGCAGAGCATGTTTAAATGAGGTTTATATGGCACATATTTTAGTAGTGGACGATGAAATTAATATCAGAAAACTAATTCGCAAATATGCAGAATTTTATGAATATAGGGTTACGGAAGCCTCGAATGGCATTGAAGCAGTAAATCTTTGCCGGGAAAATGATTATGATGCCATTGTAATGGACATTATGATGCCAGAGCTTGATGGCTTTTCTGCAGCCTGCGAAATACTGAAACACAAGAACTTTCCAGTCCTGATGCTCTCTGCAAGAGGAGAAGAATACGACAAAATACATGGATTCGAACTGGGAATAGAAGATTACGTAGTTAAGCCTTTCTCTCCACGCGAATTAATGTTACGCCTGAATGTTCTTATTTCCCGTAACACTAATCAGAAAAAAGTTGCTGAGACAAGAGATGTCTGGCA
Organism: Ercella succinigenes; assembly: GCF_900002895.1. Classification (NCBI taxonomy): domain Bacteria; kingdom Bacillati; phylum Bacillota; class Clostridia; order Eubacteriales; family Oscillospiraceae; genus Ercella; species Ercella succinigenes. Next base: position 59,178 of record NZ_CDHP01000011.1, read on the forward strand.
GCATTCTGGACTTGTTATAGATTTCACTGCTCATCGTGTCATAGTTGATAATCAACCTGTTGATTTAACACCCAAGGCCTGTGATCTTTTACTATTTTTGGTGAAAAACCGCAATATAGCACTTAGCAGAGATAAATTAATATCCGAAGTATGGGGCTATGATTTTGATGGCGATGATCGTACTTTAGATACCCACATAAAAATGATTCGCAATAGCCTTGGTCCATATCGTGATTTCATTTCTACATTGCGCGGTCTGGGATATCGTTTTGATAGTGGAGTGTAGTCATTATGCTTAGTAAAGCCAATAAAAATCTTCCCAGATTGAAAGGTTTTTTTTCAAAATTTAAAAGTAAAAATACCAGTATAAAATGGAAGCTTTTTTACTCCTTTATTTTATTTTCACTGATACTTCTTATGCTGCTCTGGTTTTTCCAAACAGTTTTTCTTGAAACTTTTTATCAGGCAGTTAAAGCATCTTCAATCAAAAAAACTGCCGAAGCTATCGCAGAGAATATAGATCATCCAAATTTACAAACACTGGTGGACAGATTGAGCGAGGACAATGATACACATATCAGCATAGTAGGTGAAAATGGCAAACAGCTAATAATGCAGACATCAACACGCACGAGCCAGATTCAACCTTTATTTTTCGAGGAGTTTTTCTTTTTTTTCAACAAAGCCGAATCTGAAGGTGGTTCTTATCTGGAACAGTTCACGCAAAATGATGCAGACCGCAATTTAACAGTCGATAATGATTCCTCGGAAAATACGGCAAATATTTTTGTGCCTGAACAGTTTCAGGGACAGCTGCCTTTTAGAGAAAAAACACCTACCGATCAAATTTCTTATGCTTTGCTTGTACAAAACGAAGCCGGCAATACCGTAATGATTCTTGCAAAAGCCAGGCTCTCTCCTGTAAGCAGCACAATAAGCACATTAAGATTACAGCTGATAATTGTTTCTGCAGCTATGATTATGCTTTCTCTGATACTGGCACTTTTGCAATCTAAGCGTATTGCCAGACCAATTGAAAAGATAAATATCAGATCCCGGGAATTGGCAGCAGGAAATTATAATGTGACCTTTGAAGCAGAGGGATATAAAGAAATTACTCAGCTATCCCGAACATTAAATCAAATGACACGTGATCTTGAACAAGTTGAAAATTTACGAAAAGATCTTATTGCCAATGTGTCTCACGATCTTCGTACGCCATTAACTATGATAAGAGGTTATGCTGAGGTAATGCGTGATCTGCCAGGAGAAAATAATGCAAATAACATTCAAATAATTATTGAGGAGACTTCCAGATTAACCGAACTGGTTAACGATCTGCTTGATTTATCCAAATTGCAGTCAGGAAAACAAAAATTGGACTGTGAGATTTTCTGTTTAAGTGACATATTAACTTCTTTATCAGAAAGTTACCGGCAACTTTGTGCTCATAAAGGTTATAAAATAGAGACAAACATTGAGCCTAAGCTTTTTGTAAATGCTGACAGAAGGCGTATGGAGCAGGTCATATCAAATCTTATGAGCAACGCGCTGAACTATACCGGCTCTGACCTTTCTGTTTCGGTAAAAGCCTGCAAAAATCACATAAATAATACTGTAAGGGTAGAAATAAGAGATACCGGCAAAGGCATATCAAAAGATCAAATAAATCATATCTGGGAACGCTATTACCGTAGTGAAAACAGCAATGTTCGTGAGGTCAGCGGTTCTGGTCTGGGTTTATCAATAGTTCGGCAAATTCTTGAACATCATAATTCGTCTTATGGCATTGACAGACCACCGGAAGGTGGAAGTATTTTCTGGTTTGAAATGCCTCTAATAAAAAAACCTTAAATTTCAGATAGTTTTCACATAACATCATAAGAGTTACACATCACAGTATTATTCTTAAATCAGAAAAGATGAAAGGAATGATTTACTGTGGCATGTGATGTTTTTAACAGATATGAACAAAAATATCTTGTTGATGCAGAATTTAAAATGAGAATTTGCGAATTTTTATCTCAAAAAATGATTGCAGATGCATGTAATCCTGAAGGGCAAACTTATTCTATAAATAATATCTATTTTGATGATAAAGATTTCACTTTAATCAGGAAAAGTTTATCCAAGCCTCTTTATAAGGAAAAATTAAGATTAAGATCTTATGGTATTCCTGATAATCAGGAGTACGTTTATCTCGAAATAAAGAAAAAATTCAAAGGAAAAGTTAATAAAAGAAGAACCAAAATAAAACTTGGTGATGCCTATAAGATGCTTGCCTCTGAAGGAAGAGAAATACCTCTTGACTACAGATGCAATCAACTTGTACTTGAAGAAATACAATTTCTGTTACAGCGCTATCTGCTTGTACCTGCATGGTATATTTCATATGACCGATTAGCATTCGCTGCTGCCGACAAATCCGGATTGCGTATTTCGCTGGATTGTAATATACGTTGGAGAAATAAAAATCTTGATCTTAGATCTGGAGATTATGGATATAGTCTTATTGGCGAAAATCAATGGCTAATGGAAATAAAAACACCTGATACCATTCCTTTATGGCTTTCAGATTTTTTATCTGCAAATAAAATATATCCCATAAGATTCTCAAAGTATGGCAAATCTTTTCTCCAGGAAGCCAATAATAATCCCTATATATCTGTTCCTGCTTCAGTAAGATTTTCGGAGACTGGTTCAAGCAGCACTTCCGATATATCAGGCTATTCCAATTCAAAATATCAAATTAAAAATACCATATATTAAGGAGTTATAAAAAATGTTTGATTCAATATTTGCCTCTACACAAACAACCGATGCGGTAACCCCTACACAACTTATTCTGTCTCTTCTATCGGCTTTTGCAATCGGGCTTTTTCTGGCATATATATATCAGAAAACTAATCGAGGTCGAAGTAACAATCAAGGCTTTGCACTCACATTAGCAGTACTTCCGGCAATTTTGGCAATTATAATTCTTCTAATCGGAAGTAATGTCGCAAGAGCATTCAGTCTTGCCGGCGCATTTTCCATAATCAGATTCAGAAGTGCACCTGGTGATCCAAGGGATATTGCCCAGGTCTTGTTCGCACTTGCAGTAGGTCTTGCTTGCGGCATGGGCTATATTGCCTACGCAGTATTATTTGCAGTAATAGTAAGTATTGTCATGTTGATTTTAAGTGCTACCCACTTTGGGCAAGGATCCGGTTCTCCCAGACATCTTATAAAAATAATGGTACCCGAGGATGTTAGTTATGCCGACTCTCTCGAACCAATAATCAGTCAGTATACAGACAATGCAGAGCTAATAAAAATTAAAACTGTAGAATTAGGAAGTTTATATGAAATAACATATCGTATAACACTGGCACAAAATGCAGATCCAAGAAGTATGATAGATCAGCTTCGCTGTCATAACAGCAATCTCAGCATATCTCTGAATGTAGACAGTACCGCTGAAATTCTCGCTAGCTGAGTAGCGGAGGATAAAATAGACCGGCTATAAAAAGTCGATGCCAAAGGAGAGTCTATAATATGTTTAACAAAAAAAACAAAGGGATATTTTTAGGATTAATCGGTTTCGTTATAGTTTGTATGACAATCAGCGGGTTACTTGTTTTTATGGCTATGAGGGACACTAGTGCAGGTACAGAAGAAAATACTGCAGAGAATATTTCTGGTCAATTAGATTCAGATTCTAACAATAGCCAAGAACTAACCACTATAACTTCATCAGAAGCTACGGAATTAAGTAGCGAACAAATCCTATCATGGGCAGAATTTATTCCGGAAGTACAATGGCTGACAGAAGATAATAATAACAGCTGGGATGAAAATTCTTCAACCACAATAATACTGAATAAAAATAGTATTACTGTTAATGGTTCAGGAGCTGCATCTAACGGAGCAACAGTTACGATTTCGGAAAGCGGCACCTATGTCATAAGCGGGAGTATTGAAAATGGACAAATACTAGTAGATGCCGATGATAATAGTTTGATTTTTCTCGTATTAAATAATGCTGAAATAAGCAACTCTCAATCGGCTCCTGTCTACATAAAAAACGCAGGAAAAACTGTAATAATAGCAAACAGTGGCAGCACTAATAAAATTAATGATTTGCGTGCTTATACCGAAAGTGAAAATTACACATCAAGCGAAAGCGAATCTGACACATCGGGAGAAGATGACACTAATATCGACGCCGCAATATTCAGCAAGGATGATTTATCTATTACAGGAACAGGAATAATAGAAATTACAACCGAATGGGCCAAAGGAATAAGTGGTCGTGACAATCTTTTAATCAGTAATGTCAATATAGTAATAGACTCGGCAGATGATGGTATTCGCGGCAAAGATTTACTAGCATTGGATAATACGAATATCAGCATTGAAAGTGGTGGCGATGGCATACGCAGCAATAACTCAACGGACGAAACCTTGGGACATATTATTATTACTTCTTGCTCTATCAACATCATTTCAGAACAAGACGGTATTCAGGCACTTGGACAGCTTGTCATTGAAAACAGCGAAATAGAAATATATACAGCCGATGGCAGCAGCCAGGCTTTATCTGAAAGACAAACAAATCCACAAAGTGGAGAATTTGGTGATAGAGGTCAAAATCCCGGCAGAATGCAAGGTGCTAGTCCTGAAGATCAAGCAGGAAATTTCCCGGAAAATATGAATCCGCGAAACAATGATCAAACCGGAGAGTTTATGCCTGAAGATATTTCGAGAGATGTTCAGGAAAACGGGGCAAATTTAGACAATACAAACCTCCCAAGTAGTAGTGATGATTCTACCTTAAGCACTAAAGGCTTAAAATCGAACATTGCCGTTAAAATCACGAATGGAATTATCACGGTAGATTCAGCTGATGATTCTATTCATTCTGACGGCATCATCACGATAGAAAACAGCAATTTAGATCTTTCTACAGGAGACGACGGTATACATGCAGATTTGAAAATAATCATCAATAGCGGAACAATTCTCATTAGAGAATCATACGAAGGAATTGAAAGCAAAGAAATCATAATTAATGGTGGAGACATAAATATTACCGCCAGCGACGATGGCATAAATGTAGCCGGCAGTCAGGATAGCTCGACATTCGGCGGAAGACCAGGGCAGATGAATACGAATGTCTCAGATGACCAAAGACTTGAAATCAATGGTGGAACAATAGTAGTAGACGCTCAGGGAGACGGTATTGACGTTAATGGATCTGCCTATATGACAGGTGGAACAGTAATAGTTTACGGACCATCTTCAAACAATGAAGGAGCACTTGACTACGATGGCAATTTCACTTTGACAGGAGGAACCTTATTAGCTGTTGGTAGTTCAGGTATGGCTCAATCAGTAAGCAGCAGCAGTCAGCAAGTATTGTCATTTACAACCAATATCGCTGCAGAAACAGAGTTAATAATATATGATAGTAATGGCAAAGAAATGATATCTTTTAGCTCACCGCGACAGTTCAGCTCCGTTATTTACACTTCACCAGAATTAATTTCCGGCGATACATACGAAATATATTCTGAAGGTGTTAAATTAGGAGAAATAAATATTTGAGAATTGACAAGCCTTTTTAACAGTGCTAAGATAACAGTGTTATCTTAGCACTTTACGAGGTATTTATGTCAAAAAACAATTTGTCAACAAAAGATAAAATCCTAAATAGTGCAAGGGAAGAATTTCTTGAGCACGGTTTTGCCAAAGCTTCTCTCAGAACTATTTCTGCAAAAGCTGGCGTCACAACAGGAGCCTTGTATAAGCATTTTAAGGACAAAACAGATTTATTTGATCAACTTGTTTCACCGTGTTTTAATAAATTTATCGAAATGTATGATACAGCTGCAGAAAGCTTTATGAATCAGTTAGATGATAAGGGAATTGACTGGACCTCTTCTGAGCAAAATCTCATATGCTGGGTAGAGTACATGTATGAAAATCTACAGGTCTTTAAACTACTGCTTACGGCAGCAGAAAAAACCTCCTATGAAGATTTTGTACATATGATGGTTGATATGGAAGTAGAAACAACTCTGCAATATATGGAAGCGGCCAGATCAAAGGGATACGAAATAAACAAGGTCGGTCGCGAAGAGCTACACCTGCTTGTAAGTGCCCAGTTTTCAGTTCTTTTTGAAATGGTACTCCATAATATGCCAAAAGAAAAAGCTCTAACTCTTACTAGCAAATTATACCGCTTTTTTGAAGCTGGCTGGAGGGAAATTTTTATCCAATAAGTCCTTTTTCTGATCAAAAATCGGAAAGAGGATTTATTTCACACTCAAGTTAGCCACAGCTAACCAATGTAATAGGATATATATAAAATGAAAAGGAGTTGAAATAATTATCATGAAAAAAAAAATCAATCCCTAAAACAGGAATGGCAAGATTATTAGAACTTGCTGCCACAAAGAAATCTCTTGTAATCTGCTCCGGAATATTATCGGCGCTTGCCTCAATTATTAGTTTTGTACCGTATATAGCTATCTATTTTATCGTTCAGGAAATCTTACGCTCGATCTCTCTTGTAGAAACTATAAACGGTGCTCTAATGATTAAATATGGCTGGGTTGCTTTTGCAGGTGTCGTTGGTAATGTAATTTTGTATTTTGGAGCACTCACATGTTCGCACATGGCAGCATTCGGCACGCTTTATGAGTTGAAAGTAAATTTTGCAACGCATCTTGCCAAAGTTCCTCTCGGCTTTCACGTCATGATCGGAAGCGGCAAATTAAGAAAAATAACTGATGAAAACATTGAAAAAATTGAAGGTTTTATTGCTCATCAACTACCAGATATTGTTGCAGCTTGTGTTGCACCAATTGTAATGGTAATTATTCTTCTCACTGTAGATTGGCGATTTGGTCTTGCCTCAATGTTAGGAGTTCTGATTGCTTTTATAATTCAGCTTTCTGTCTACGGCAATGAAGGATCTAAAAAAATGATGCTGAAATACCAATCGGCTTTAGAAGATATGAATAATGCTTCTGTAGAATATGTTAGAGGCATTACGGTCGTGAAAGCGTTTAAACAAACTGTATATTCATTTCGCCGTTTGCATGACACTATCAAAGCTTATACTTCAATGGTAATTCCTTATACACTTGCCTGGGAAAATTCATTTTCTGCTTTTGTAATGTTGGTTAATAATATTTATCTTTTCGTAGTTCCAGCAGGGATTATTATTGGAATGAACACGTCTGATTATAGCCAGTTTGCAGCAACATTTATTTTTTACCTGATTTTTGTTCAATCTGTTTCTTCAATACTGATGAAAGTAATGTATGTTAATGGCAATGCTATGAAAATAATAGGCGGGGTTGAAGCAATGGATGCCGTACTTTCTGAACCGGAGCTAAAACAACCTGCAATCCCTGAAAAAGTTTCCAGCCACAATATTGAATTAGAGAATGTTACTTTTGTCTATGATGAAAATACAGAAAACGAAGCATTATCCGGAGTATCATTTATTGCAAATCAAGGAGAAATTACTGCTATAGTAGGACCTTCCGGAGGTGGCAAAAGCACAATAGCTCATTTAATACCAAGATTTTTTGATGTCAGATCCGGAAGTATAAAAATCGGAGGTGTAGATATCCGAAATATGGATACACACTACTTAATGGATCAGGTAAGTTTTGTTTTTCAGGACGTTTTTCTTTTCAAACAAAGTGTAATCGATAATATTAAAATGGGAAATCAGCAGGCAACGGATTCTCAGGTTATCGAGGCTGCTAAATTTGCTCAATGCCATGACTTTATTATGAAATTGCCAAATGGGTACAATACAATAATCGGTACCAGAGGGGTACACCTTTCAGGAGGCGAAAAGCAAAGACTTGCTATAGCCAGGGCAATAATTAAAGATGCTCCGATCATTGTACTTGATGAAGCAACAGCTTTTGCTGATCCTGAGAATGAACATCTTATACAAAAAGCTTTTGAAAAATTAATGCAAGATAAAACAGTTATATTAATTGCACATCGTTTGTCCACTGTAAGTAGTGCAGACAAAATTATTGTCATCGACGAGGGGAAAGTAATCGAAGAAGGAACTCATGAAAGCCTACTCGAGAAAAAGAATAAATATTATGTCATGTGGACAACGTACATGGATACAGTCAGCTGGACTATGACAAAAAACAGTATAGATACAAGGGAGGTTTTTGAAAATGCCTAGACTACAATCTGCTTTTATGCTAACAGATAAAGGTTATAAAGACATAAAAAAAGCTATAGCCGCCTGTACTTTAAGTAATTTTTCCATGATGCTGCCTTTTGGTGTCATGATTCAGATAATTATTATTATAATAAAACCGCTATCTGGTGAAGAAATAGTATGGAATCATCTTTGGCTTCTTTTTGGAGCTGGCATTTTATCAGCCCTACTGGTTTTTCTGTTTTTAAAAAATGATTATAAAAAAACGTATGTCACATCCTATAAGGAAAGTGAAAATGCAAGGGTTACTATAGCTGAACATATCAGAAAATTACCTATGAGTTTTTTTAACTCTAAGGATCTTTCAGAAATAACCACTAATTTAATGGAAGATGTTGCAACCGGAGAACACGTTCTGAGTCATGTTGTGCCTCAAATTATTGCTAATGCTATTTCGATTACAGTAATTTGTCTGATGATGTCTTTTTTCGATTGGCGAATGGCTTTTGCCGTATTTATAACTGTGCCTGTAGCTTTCACTATTATATTTGTTAGCCGCAAATTTTACGGCAGATTACATAAAAAACATATTGATGCCAAGCTCGCAGCATCTGGACAGGTGCAGGAATATATTGAAGGAATAAAAGTAATCAGAGCCTGCAACCTTGATGGCGAAAAATTCAATGCGCTGGAAAATGCTTTAAAAACCATGAAAAAACTGGCAATTTCTATGGAATTTGGTACTGGGGTTTTTGTAACGGGTGCACAGGTAATTCTACAGTCCGGAATAGGTCTTACAATATTTGTAGGAACAACCTTATTAACGGGTGGTAAAATAGAAGTTATTCCTATGCTTATGTTTGTCTTAATTGTTGTAAGAATATATGGACCCATACTCACCGAGCTTGCCTTATTACCTGAATTTCTATATCACAGATTAGCTGTTCGACGCATGAAAACACTTATGGAAGTAAAACCAATGGAAGGAAAAGACGAAACCAAAATAACTGATTTCAATATCAGATTTGAAAATGTTAGTTTTCAGTATAACGAAAATGGAGAAGAAGCTATAAAAAATGTTTCTTGCAAGATACCTGCAGACAGTATAACTGCTCTGGTGGGACCTTCAGGAAGCGGAAAAAGTACAATTTCAAGATTAATCGCCAGATTCTGGGATGTTAATAACGGGAAAATTACAATTGGGAACACGGATATAAGAAAACTGGATCCAGAACACCTCATGAGTTATATGAGTTTTGTTTTTCAGGATGTAGTTTTGTTTAACGATAGTATTTACAATAACATACGAATAGGCAATATGAATGCCTCTCATGAAGAAGTTATTGCAGCTGCCAAGGCAGCCCGTTGCGACGAGTTTGCAGAACGTCTGCCAACCGGTTATGACACAATTCTGGGCGAGAACGGAGCTACATTATCAGGAGGCGAAAGGCAGCGGCTTTCAATAGCAAGAGCTTTATTAAAAAATGCACCAATCGTTATTCTTGACGAGGCAACAGCATCACTTGATCCGGAAAGTGAATCCTCCATTCAAAAAGCGATTGGCAAATTAATAGCAGGCAAAACTGTAATAGTTATTGCACATCGTCTGCGCACTATTAAAAATGCCGATAAAATAATTGTGCTTGATCAAGGTAAAATAGTTGAACAAGGTACGCATAATGATCTGCTTAATATGCAAGGTCTTTATCACAAACTTTTTACTATTCAGCAAGAAAGTCATGGTTGGTCGGTAAAGCCTGGCTAATAGAAAAATTAATCTGTTTTTCTGTTAATATTTCTTTTATCGGAAATACTTATTCTAAAAATAATCAAGCCGCAGACAGCCAGCAAACTGAACATATAATATACTGAACTAACTCCGCCTGTCTGTGCTAAAATTCCACCAAAAAAATTCCCGACAATACCAGAAAGGCCAAAACCAACCGAAATAGCAAGGGTAATTGCTGTTGATTGCATTTCATCAGGAGTAATAAGACTAATATAAAAAAGCACCGCCGGTAAATACAGTCCAAAAGATAAGGCTTGCAGCGATTGAACGGCAATTACCCAACCAAGATTAGGAGCAAGAACGCTTAAAAGCATCCTCAAAGCGGCAAAAACAAAAGCCACCGTAAGAAGAGACTCCACTTTATATCGCCTTAGGAACCTGGTTGAGTTAAACATAATCGGTACTTCACTGGCAGCAGTTACAAAAGAACTCATACCAAGATGCACCGAAGTACCCCCATGCTCGGTTATAAGCATAGGTTGAAAAGTACCTATAATTACCATACTGAATCCGTGAAGAATCATACAAACAAGTAATACCATATATTTTTTTATCTGCAGCAACTCTTGTACCGTCTTAAAGAAAGAACGTTGACCTTTCTGGCGCTTAGTAACTTTGACATTATCAAGCAGTAAGGCTGCAATAACACATAGTGCAGCCAAGACACCATGAACCCAGAAAAGTTTATCTAAACCGGCTGCATCATAAAAACGTCCCGCTATAAGTGCTACTGTAGCATATGCCAGGGATGCCACGCCTCTTGTCACACCATAATTAAGATATGGGTGTTTATTTCTAAGACGCATTCCCCAGCTATCTATTAGACTTCCCATCCCTTTTTCTGAAATGCCAAGTGTCAGAAGTGATACAATCGCCAACGGGTAAATAGCAACTGTTGCATCCAATGTAAATGCAAGAGGAATACTTGCTGTCATCAGAACAGCAACGATTATTTTTACAGGAATATAAAAATCTGCAATATATCCTGTAAGAGTAGGCGCAATTATTCCCACAGCAGAAAGAATTGTCATAACAATACCTATTCTGAATTCTGAGTAACCATTACTTTCCAGATAAAGCACTAAAAAAGCATGAAAAGAACAGATAGCTGCCATGTATAAGCTTTGGACAGCACCATAATAAAAATTTACCCTTCTGCTATTCTTTTTTTGCTCAGGTGTCAAAGGCAGATCATCATTTATACCAATAGTGTCTGTTCTGAATCTGCCAATAATTCTGCTGAATAAAGTCATTGATGATATCTCCACACTATCTCTATTGTACTTTCGAGATTTTATACCATTCTTTAAAATATGAGCAAAACACATTTAACATCACAAAATAACATGAGAGCATATGCTATCAGTTTCCACTTGATTAAGCAATATGTCAATTAGGAGAAAAAGACTATTGACATCTTATTCAATATGCTGTATGGTTAGTTACATTAGTAGTCAACTACGGAACGAGGTGATTGGTTATGGATTTGAATTTTCAAAGTGACAAGCCAATTTTTTTGCAAATAGCCGAACAAATAGAAGATGCTATTTTAACCGGTGCTTTTGCAGAATCCAGTCAGATTCCATCAACAACTGAACTTTCTTCCAGATTTAATATAAATCCTGCGACAGTTCTTAAAGGAATGAACAAACTTGTTGATGATGATCTGATTTATAAAAAAAGAGGCTTAGGTATGTTTGTTAAAGAGGGGGCAACACAATTGATCAGACAAAAGAGAAAAAAAGATTTTTTTGAACAGTATATTGTCAGTCTTGTCACAGAAGCCAAAAAGCTGGGGCTGTCTGAACAAGAGTTGGTTACACTGATAGAAAAAAGTTTCGGGGGTGAAGAAAATGGTCATAACATCAAATAACAACATCATCAAAATTGAGGGAGTGAGTAAAAATTTTGGTAAAGTAACTGCCCTTAATAATGTGAACATGGAATTCCAGCAAGGTCACATTTACGGTCTGCTTGGTAGAAACGGTGCAGGCAAAACAACTTTACTAAATATAATCTGCAATCGTATTTTTGCAGACAAGGGAAATGTCTTAATAGATGGAGAAACTTCAGTTGAAAATGATAGTGTTCAAAACAGACTCTATTATATGTCGGAGAAAAATTGTTATCCTGAAACAATGACTGTAAAACAGGCATTTAAATGGGTCTCTATCTTTTATCCGGGATTTGATCTTAAAAGAGCAGATGATTTGTGCAATCGATTTGAACTTAATCCCAAGAAGAAAATGAAGCAACTTTCGACAGGTTATAATTCAATATTTAAAGGAATCGTTGCACTTTGCGTTGATATTCCTTATATCTTGCTCGATGAGCCAGTGCTAGGGCTAGATGCCAATCACAGGCAGATGTTTTATAAAGCTCTTTTAGAAACCTATGCAGAAAACCCAAGAACATTTATCGTTTCGACACATCTCATAGAAGAAATTACAAGCATGCTTGAAACTGTAATAATTCTTAGAGCAGGTAACGTAGTAAAGATTGACAGTACAGAAAATCTTCTCAAAGCAGGATATGCTGTTACCGGTAAAATCGAGTCGGTTGATAAATACTGCATGGATAAAAAAATTATCGGCAACGATATTCTCGGAGGTCTCAAAACAGCTTATGTGCTGGGCAAACTCGAAAGAACAGAAGTTCCTGATGATCTAGATATAAACAGAATGGATCTGCAAAAGCTTTTCATCAGAATTACTGAAGATCCAAAGGAGGGTGAGAATAATGAATTTTAAATCAGCTTTTCGTTTTACAATCAATGACAGCATAAAGTCACTAATAATTTTTTATTCAATAATACTTGCTCTTAATACTTTAATAATTATACTGAACAGATTATATCCTGACGCTAATGGACAATTTAACGGCTTCAGCGTTGCTTCTATCATCTTCATTTTTGTAGTCGGAATAAATATGTTTAAGGAATCTTTTCTTTTTCTAATACAACATGGCCGATCAAGACTGACTTTGGTCAAAGCATCTTTATGCTCTATAAGTCTGATATCACTTGTAATGGTTTGTTTTGATCTGCTTGTTATAAAAAATCTCAATCCAAGCAATGCCCCCGTTATGGTAGATTCGCAATCATTATCAGGATTCTATGCACCTTCTTCCTTTGCCATGGAATTTATCGGTTTGCTTCTATCATATGTTTTAGTAGGTTTCCTCGGATTATTTCTTGGTGCACTTTATTATAGAATGGACTTGGCACAAAAAATCATCGTCTCCGTAGGCGTACCAATGCTGATTATTATTGTGCTGCCGATTATAGATTTCAGATGGACAGATGGAGTAATAATGCAAGCTCTGCTAAAACTCTTTTTGCTGGCTATTATTGGTGCAACAGATATTCAGGCACTAAGTTCTCCCATACCTCTTGTGTTAACCAGATTGGGAATTGTTGCCTTCGGAGCAGTAATATACTATATAAGTACAATTCGTGTCAGGGTAAAAGCCTAAAATAGCAAACACAGTATGCCCTCCCTATTCAAAAAACAAAGAGCAGCTATTTCTTTTTTGATTATCTCTAATTAAAGAGACTTGTCTAAATGAGAAGTGCTGCTCTTTTAGATTTCTTGAAATTAATTTCTCAATGAATTTCGTAAAATATATGCTTTTATTAGTTGATCTTTTTGCTATAATAATTTGAAACGGCAATATATTTATATAATATCGCGATTTGCTGCAACATTGGTATATATTATCGAAAGGAGAAATTTCGACATTGCAAACTCCTGGTAGGAGGTCGAAGTTCCCAATGATATGACATCACTTAGCATCCAAAGAAGGCTTCAAATTTATTTTGTTCTGATTGTCATGGTTGTTGCTCTTGTAAGCGGAGCCATTTCCGGAATTATATATTACAGAGCATCATTATCGACTTTTTACAATCAAACCCGTAGCACTCTCACTTATTTTGAGAATGCGATTTTGCGCCAGAAAATGCTTGATAATGAAGAAACTGCCAGCAATCTTGCCTCGCTAAATTCCATGAACACTTTTCTTGAGCACGGTTTCAACTCATATGCTCTTTCAAGTCTGAAAAATGCTTCAGATTCAGGCAATGATCTTGTCGCAATCACAAACAAAGATTTTGCTATTATTTATCTTGAAGACAATAATAGTTTAATCAACCTAGGTCATCTTAGTGTTTTTCTTCAAAGCAGAAATAAAATAAATGATAGAGCAGACAAATCTTTCTATTACGGTGATTTGCAAGGACAATTCTACGCCGTGTCACAAGAACCAATTTATCAAGGCGATCATTTAGTTGGATATATATTAATAGGTTCTGATCTGACAAATCCAGCCTACACAGATCATATCGGCGAATATTTTGGATTCATATCGACAATTTTTTATCGCGATATCAGAGTAAATACCAATCTTTCAAATCCTGATGAAGATTATCTTGGCACCGCCCTTGATTCAGAGATAACAACAATCATATACGATCAAGGACGTCCTTTTTCAGGCATTTTCCGCTTTAGAGATACTCTTTATGTTGGCACTTACGAAGCTATAGAAGATGAATACGGAATTGCTGGTGCAGTATTTATAGGACAGGAATATGCCACTCTTCTGGAAAGTCACAAAACATCAATTTATCTAATAGCGTTTGCTTCCATCGTAATTGCTTTTATTGTAATGCTGATTACACGAAGAGTTATCACTCAGAACATTAACCAACCAATCCGGCAAACAATAGATTTACTCGGCAAAATGGCTCTTGACCCTGCAATTTTAGCAGATGAAGATATTGCTTTAACTAAGGATAGGTCAATGAATAAACTGCTGTTAAATTTAAAATCTACAGCAGTAAAAATCGCAGAAGACAGAGATCATTTGAGTTATCTCGCATTCCACGATCGTCTGACCGGGCTTTACAATAGCAAAAGATTATTTGACTATTATACAAAAGCTACTGCTAATATTAATGATCAGTCAAATCAAGACAGCGTGCAATTACCAGCTTTGTTACTAACTATTAACATTGATTTTTTCAAAAGACACAAAAAATATCTCGGACAGCAAGCTGCTGAAGAATTACTAATCATGTCAGCCCAAAGACTACAAGATAGCAGTAGAAAATATAACTGTGATTTATATAGAATGAATGCAGATGAATTTATTGCCTGCAGCGAAGTTGTATATAGTGATGAAAGCCTAACCCAGCTTTTGGATGAGTTGTCGGATGATATGCAGAAACCTTTTGATATTGCCGGCAAAACACTTAATTTAACAGTTAGTATTGGGGCGGTCAGGCGCAGCGATACAGATTTTACAATTAATCAATTGCTGGAAAAGGCAAACATGGCTCTGGACACAGCAAAATTTGGTGGCAGAAACCGCTATGATTTTTATGATCCTAATACAGCGGATACCAGAAAACGCTATCTTTTGATTGAGCAAAAATTACGAACTCTTCAAGATTACAGTCAGTTTGAGCTCTACTATCAACCACAGGTAAATAGTGAGAACAATGAAATTTTCGGGCTGGAAGCATTAATTAGATGGAATGACCCTGAACTTGGTCAAATAGCCCCCTCTGAGTTTATACCTTTGGCAGAAGCCATTGGACTGATCGTACCTATTGGAAACTGGGTATTAAACGAAGCACTGCGTTTTAAAAGCAAATTAAATAAGCACAATTTCAACAACCTGCATATCTCAATAAATATTGCCGCTGCACAAATAACAGAACCGGACTTTGTTTTTAGAATTATGGATCTTGTTAAAACCTTCAATATATCGCCATTCCAGATAGTCCTGGAAATCACTGAAACTCAACTTGTCCAATCGCTGGAAAGAGCTACAGCTAATCTCAATAAACTTAGAGAAAAGGGATTCAATATAGCTATGGATGATTTTGGCACAGGATATTCCTCCTTAAGCTATATCAGCAATCTGCCTGTAAGCATATTAAAAATAGACAGAAGCTTTATTAGCGCCCTTGATTCAGAACTAAACCTGGAGTTGGTAAAAGAAATGATCAATATAGGTCACAAGCTTGACATGACTGTCATTAGCGAAGGAGTAGAAACAAAAAAACAGCTATCCACCCTCTCGGAATTAACCTGCAACTGTATACAGGGCTTTTTCATAAGTCGGCCTATAAGCAGTCACCAAATTATTAACTGGCTAAAAAACTATCGTGATCAGCTGCAGTAATTATAAAACAAACAAAATTTCATAACTATTCCTTGATCGCTTTAAACCCAAAACAGCTTAAACTTCGAAGTCAGACCATATTTCTTCTAAAGCTGAAACAATTTTCAGGTATTTATCATATTTTTTCTTATACAGTTCAGACATATCTTTGTCAGGTATTATGGCCTCGTTAACTCTTACCATAGACCGAGCCGCTTCCTTGTAGTCCTTAAAAATACTTGCTCCAATGGCAGCAGACATAGAGCAACCAAGAGCCCCTAATTCTTTCACTCCTCTTACCGTACTTATAGGATAGTTTAAAACATCCGCAAATATTTGCACCCATATTCTAGAATTAGCCGCACCACCAGCCAAACGGATTTCCTTGGGAGCATTTCTTGCAGAAAGAAGTTTATCTATATGATATTTATGTGAAAAAGCAATACCTTCATACATGGCTCTTAATACATGCCACTTATTATGAAAACTTGTTAACCCCACAAAAGAAGCTTTTGCAAGCGCATGTACATTGGAACCATAAAGAAATGGAAGATAATATATATCACATTCTTTTGAATCTGTTTTTTCAACCATTTCATCCATATACTGATATAATTTTTTGCCGGATGGAACTGTCTCATTTTTTAAATAATTTTCAATATACCACTCAATATTACCGGCTCCTGTTGCACTGCACTCTTCTATAAGATAATACTCTGGCATCGCAAAAATAGAATTCATTGCAATTTCAGTTCCTAATACAGGCTCTTTCGCAATATATTCATTAATACTCCAGGTTCCGGTTATAACACACAATTCCTCGGGCGAAGTTACATCCATAGCAACAGCGCATGAATCAATATCAAACATGCCTCCAGCTACAGGCAAACCTTGCGGCAAACCTGTCAATTCGGCTGTAGATTTCGTAATGAATCCGCAAATATCTGAAGAATATCTTATAGGCGCAAGCTTGTCATATACCTCTTCAATACCAAGTTTAGCAAGCAAATCACGGTCAAAACAAATATTTTTTACATCCATAAGTCCTGATCCCGAAATATCTGTTGCCTCACACCATGCCTCACCGGTAAGACGAAATCTTATATAATCTTTAACCGAGAAAACCCATTTGATATTATCATAGGTTTCCTTATCATGATCCTTAAACCATGCCAGTATAGCTGCTTGCTGGCATGGAATCAGCTGTTGACACAGTTGAGGATACAATTCAGAAAAAATCCCGGTTTCCTTCCACTTTTGAGGATATTCCCATGCCCTGTTATCTGTTGAAATTATACCGTTATATGCAGGTTTATCATCCTTACCCCATGCATATAAACCTTTTCCATGTCCACAAACTGAGACACCCGCAATATTTTCCGGATTAATTCCGGATTTGGCAATAGCTTCGCGTATGCACTCACAATTCATTATCCAGAGAGCTTCCATGTCTCTTTCTGTATATCCAGGTCTTGGAGTATGTACAGATGAATGTCTTGAGGCTACTGATATTTCATTGCCTTTCAAGTCAAATATCGCTGCTTTGCTTACCGTACCACCGTTATCAATACCCATAACATATTGCCCGCTCATAATTGCCTCCTTGACTGGTTTGCATATCCGTTAAATAAATGTTCTCGATTACTTACCTTATAATTTTATTCCTTCTTATCTGCCTCTTTAGATTTGCAAATAAGATTCATGGTTAAATGTCCTATAACAACAAAAAACAAATAAAAAATTAAATATTGAATAGCTTCAACCCCTATTGTTAAACTTATTATAATAGAAAAAATACTGCAATTAAGTATTAATGATAATATTAGACTAATTTTATTTTTTCTATATACAGCTCCACAAATTACAAATATGATTGGATAGTATATAAACATGACAGAATAGGGTTGAAAAATAACTATATTACGCAAAAATGTTGAAAAAGTAATAAATAACCATGGTAACCACATTAAAGCCATAGATAAAACAATGACCTTAAAATATATCACAAAATTTTTATTGCCTCTTTTTTCATTTTCCATTATACATTCCTTCTGCCTGCATATCGTTTTCTTTGGCTTTTCTGTTTTTATAATTTTTGCATGATTCCCCTGTTATATCCTTAAAAACCTTACTGAAATAGTAAGGATTATCAAAACCTACCTCTTCAGCAATCTCATATATTTTCATATTAGTTGAAGCAATAAGATCTTTTGCTTTTGATATCCGATAATTAGTCAGATATGTAGAAATATTTGTTCCCGTCTCCTGTCTAAAAACAAGGCTCAGATAGCATTTACTTATTCCGGCATATTCAGCCATATCAGTTAGGGAAATTGCTTTTTTATAATTACTCTTTATATATGATATACACAAGGAAGTATAAGATGAATATTTCTCCAGTCCATTAACATCTCCTTTAAGAAAATTAAACAGTAAAAAATATAAATCATATATATAATTTTTTGCTTCTTTAAAGCATGTAATAGTATCGAAAACATCATAATCAAATTTTCCACTTATCATATTTTCTTCAAAACTATTGCCTGCATATTCTTTAAAGGTTATTTTGGCAATACTTAATGCGTCAATAAAGCACTTTTTGACACAATCAATACTTTTCCCCTGCTCTATTTTTTCAAAAATTCCATCCATATATTGAATCAGGCCTTCAATCTTTTCTGCCTGCAATAAATCGCGGACAACATAAAGATCTATTTGCGGGCAATCAATATTTTCTGTCACTGGTACATGCTTATCAAAAAAAAGAACTGAATTTGTTTCAAAATAACTTAAAGACCAAGCCCTTAAAGCATTATTGTATATTTCTGTAATTCGAGATATATCATCAACTATATTACTTACACCAAATTTAAGCTTAAGCCCTAGATATTGCTCTATATTAATTTTCAACTGAATAATATCATTATCCAGATTTTCTTCTAAAGAAGTTTCTTTAATCAACAAGAAAACGATTTTATTTCTATCCAGGAAAATCGTATGTTGCCAGCCTTTTTTGCTCATTATATTTTTGGTCACTGTATCAAAAGAATAATACAGTTTGGATGAGTCATCATAGTTAACAGCAGTATTATCAAGATCATAGCTTGAACAAACCACACGGAAAACCAGACCGCCAAACGAAGAGGAGAGATTATTAAGATATTCTAATGCAGATTCTTTATTAGTTAAATTGTTTTCTACAATTGCCTTTAAAATTTTGTACCTTTGATTAGCATCAATTATGTTTTGGCTGTTAAGAGCTGAATTTATAGTTTTATCACCTGAATTTCTTTCACTTTTTATCTGATCATGCAATTTTCTTAAAACCTTAAGAAGTTTTTCTTCCGTAAGCTCGGTTTTTAATAAATATTCGGAAGCCCCTAGATTAATTGCATTTTTGGCATAAGTGAAATCATCATAGTGAGTCAAAATAACTGCCTTGACATCAGGATAGCTATGCTTTAGTTCCTCAATTAATGTTAAGCCATCCATTACAGGCATTTTTATATCTGTTATAACAATATCAGGCTTAAATTTTACAAACAGATCCAAGGCATCTTTTCCGTTAGACGCTTCTCCTACTATAGTGTAGCCATTTTTCTCCCAATCTATAGTTGTCTTCAAGCCCAGTCTGACAATTAGTTCATCATCTGCTATAAGAATTTTTATCATCTGTTCCACCTGACTTTTATTACTACCTGCTTTAAGACATTTTTACAATCGGCAAGCAGATAGTCGCCTGTGTTCCTTGATCTTTCTCACTAAGAATGTCTAATCCATATTCAACCCCAAAATACAGCTTAATTCTATCCCTTACATTATTAATTCCTATACGGTTAAATTTGTTATTTTTATCACTACTCCTTATATTATTTAAGGTTTTTTCATCAATCCCGACACCATTGTCACTTATAACGACAAAAAGCTTATCATTTTCAGTATAAGCTCTGATTGTTATAAGACCAGCATAATCTATTCCCTCAAGCCCATGCAAAAGCGAATTTTCAACCAATGGTTGAAGCATAAAATGTAAAACTCCACATTCTAAAGCATCAACTGAAATATCATAATTGGTATCAAAAGTATTACCGAATCTATATCTTTGTATAATTATATAATTCTTTATATTATCAACTTCTTCTGAAAGTGAAACACAGGCAGCTTTAACAGAAATATTATATTTTAGAAGATTAATCAGAGCATTGATTACTTCAGCAATATTGTCAACATTTTGAATAACTGCCAACCATTTTATTGAGTCCAATGTATTGTATAGAAAATGAGGATTAATCTGCGCTTGCAGGATTTCAAACTCAAAATCAGACTTCTGTTTTTGTTCTTTAAGACGCTCATTTATGAGCGCTTTCAGACGTATAACCATTTTATTAAATGCAATGCCAAGTTCCCCAAATTCATCCCTGCTAGAAATATTAACTCTCGCCGAAAAGTCACCTTTTTCGGCAATCTTAAATTGCGCATGTATTTCTTTTATCGGCAAAGTAATTATTCTTGCAATATAATAAGAAATAATAAATGATACAAAAACAGCTAATAATATTATGATAACATTTCTAAGTTGTATACTATCTATTTCATCTTGTATTCTATCATATGGAATAAATCTGATAATTGTCCAATTTGGTTTTTCAAGAAATATTGAGGCAACAATCATTTTATTACCAAAAATATTTTTATCGTACTCCACAGTATTTCTCTTAAAAAACTGCGGCATTTCCTTCATTTGATCATCCAGAACCATATTATAAGGATAATTGAAAATTCGATTATTTTTGTCATCAGTAATCAGAACCCATTCCTTATCATCTAAAGAAGTAGCAGTAAGTATCTCTCTCAAACGAACATAATCTATATCAACAACAAGGACAGATATCGGGTCATCCATAACATAATCAAAAATAGGCCGCACATACGAAACAGCCGAAAATGTAAATCCTGTACTTAGAGTAACTGTCTGTAATCCGGTATAGATTGCTTCCGGATTATCCTTTTGCATATTCAGATAATCCAGTAGCATCATTTCATAATTTTTATCAATCGATCCGGAACTGGTATATATTTTTTGGTCAGGAGTAATAATATGAATTCCACTTACTATATCCTGAACATTAGATAAAATATCAAGTGATAAAATCTGATGTACTGTTCCGGAACTTCGATGTGCTTCAACTTCTTGCTTTATGCTGTTATTAGCCGAAATGATAGTCGCAGTATTTTCTACCTGACGCAAAATAAAATCAAGATTGTGATTGGTATTATTCGTACTATTAATAGTATTATTTACTTCGCTTTGAACAAAAGATCTCATGAACATAAAATAAACTATCGTACTTATTATAATGAACAACAACAATATCAACAGTAAAACTGTTGCAAATATTTTTTGTCTTATAGAAATGAATGGCCATTTAATCATATAATTGCACACATTACCATTTCGGCTTGTTTAAACAAATGTTATTTTAACAGGTCAACACATGAAATAATACACTTTTGTAAAGTGCTTTTGCAACATATCATTTTTCATTCAAACAAGTTATCATACTGTCTGCCATAGCCTGCAAAATCAGATTACAAGATGTTGCTCCGGCATCCAGAACACCTCTGGATCTTTCTCCAAGTCTGCTTGCTCTTCCCACTTTAGCAACAAGATCACGTGTAGACTCTTTGCCTTTTTCAGCGGCCTCTTTCATATCATTAAGAGCACTTATAAAATCTTTCCCTTCGCTGATAGCTTTTTTATATGCAAGCTGAGCAGGAACAACAGTATCCAGAAGTGTTTTATCTCCTGGTTTTGCTTTACCAACATTCATAAGGCTTGCCACAGAGGACTCCATCATTCTTGCAAATACTTCTGCGTCAATGTTTTCAA
Source organism: Ercella succinigenes (assembly GCF_900002895.1). Classification (NCBI taxonomy): domain Bacteria; kingdom Bacillati; phylum Bacillota; class Clostridia; order Eubacteriales; family Oscillospiraceae; genus Ercella; species Ercella succinigenes. The sequence continues at coordinate 81,210 of NZ_CDHP01000011.1, forward strand.
CATCGCATTCTTTTGACATTTCAATGAAAAAGGTTCCATAAAGAGGCCCCATTGAACCGCCAATCTCAAGCAGTAAAGTTCTGCCAAGTGTTTTTAAAGCTTTTGCTAAAGGAATATCTTTTTCGTCCTTTAGATATTTCTCGCATAGTGAAAAACCCTTATTCATATTTATTCCGTGATCACCATCGCCGATCAGACCATCAATCTCACTGAGATAATCCCTGTTCTCCTGAATAGCTTTTATAATTTTATCAACAATAATTCCACCTTTTGTAGAAAGAAAATAATCCATTTATATTACTCTCCCCTTATCTAAACTGTTTTAACGCTACAGAATTTGCTTCTTCATCAAGCAAGTCTTTAAGCTCATCATCTAATTTGGTAATAGTCAACGTAGCGCCCATCATCTCGAGTGATGTAAAGTAATTGCCTACATATGATCTATGTATTTTTATATTTTTTTCTGAGAGTATTTTTTCGACCTTGTCAAATAATATGTACAACTCCATTACTGGTGTAGCACCTAACCCCGAAACCAGAACCGAGACTTCGTCCCCTGCTACAAATGGATAATCAGGCAGAATAATATCCAGCATCATTTCAGCCATTTCATCAGCTGTTTTTAGATCTGTCACTTCAATTCCTGGTTCACCATGATGGCCTATTCCCAGCTCCATCTTGCCTGGTTCTATCTGGAAATTAGGTTTACCGACAGCAGGTATCGTGCAAGGTGTTAAACCTATTCCCACACTTCTGGTATTATCAATAGCTTTTTGCGCCGAAGCGATAACGTCATCCAGGGAGGCTCCCCTGGCAGCTTTTGCCCCCCCTATTTTCCACATTATTACTTCTCCTGCCACACCTCGGCGTTTTTCTCTTTCGGTTTTGGGAGCAGAGGCAACATCATCGTTTGCTACAACTGTTTTTACTTCTATGCCATCATCGGAAGCAAGCTCCACGGCCATTTTCACATTCATATTATCGCCTGCATAATTACCATAGAGGCATGCTATGCCTTTACCTGAATCAGCAGCTCTAAAAGCATCATAAAAAGCTTTTGCCGTAGGTGACGAAAAAACTTCTCCAACTGCTACAGCATCTAACATATTTTCACCGATATATCCAATAAAAGCCGGTTTATGGCCTGATCCCCCTCCAGTTACAACTCCAACTTTGTCATTGACAGGCGCATTTATATACTTTACTGTACGTGAATTATCGGTAGCAGCAACAATATCGGTGTGGCATTTCAAAAAACCATTTAGCATATCCTCAACAACTTGATCTCTATCATTAATTATTCTTTGCATATTGATCTCCTCTATTGAACATTATTAATTAGTTTTCACATCAATCGCTTCATAAAATTTAATTCTATCTACCTTTTCAGCAGAGCCTCCACCTTCAAATTCACAATTCATCCATACCTTTAGAAGTTCCAAGGCTAAATGCTCGCCAATCACTCTAGAACCAAAAGTCAAAACCTGGGCATCATTACTTCTTCTGGATCTTTGAACAGAGAAAAGGTCATGTCCAACAGCTGCTCTTATACCCTTTACTTTATTAGCAGCAATTGCCATACCTATACCGGTTCCGCACAGAAGAATCCCTCTTTCATTTTCTCCACGAATAATTGAATGACATACTTCTGTAGCTATATCTGGATATAAAACAGGTTCGCCATTAACAGTTCCATAATCATCGATAATATGACCTTCCTTTTCAAGATACTCTTTCATTTTATCTTTTAGTATCCAGGCAGCTTCATCGCAGCCAATCGCAATACGCATCTAAATAACCTCCATCTCTTATTATAATCAGATTGCTCCGCGGCACTTAACAGAATTATGTATCGCGGAGCCCAAACCGGTTAAGGGGTAAATCTGACTGGAAATCAAGGTATTAGCACAACCTTCATGGAACCTTCACCTTTTCCTGCCATTTCAAAGGCATGTTCCCAGTCTTCAAGACCAAATTTGTGAGTCACAACACCCTCTGTCATCAGCTTGCCTTCTGATATCCAGTCAATAACCGGCTGGAAGCAATATGGACTTAAATGTGCACCATACAAATCAAGTTCTTTTCTGTCTCCTATAATGCTCCAATCAACATTTGTAGGCCCACTGAAAACACTGAACTCTACAAAACGTCCAAGCTTTCTTATCATTGCAAGACCCTGAATAACACTTGAAGGATGTCCAGTTGCTTCAATATACACATCGCACCCATAGCCATCAGTCATATCCATTATTTCTTTTGTGACATCAGTTTTTCCTGGATTCATAACAATATCCGCACCAAACTTTTTGGCCAGGTCAAGACGCTCGTCTTTCATATCCAGCACTATAAGTTTCAAAGGATTTTTCATTCTTAAATAGGTAATCATTCCCAGACCCAATGTACCGGCGCCTGAAACAACCACTATATCCTCATTAGTAATCTGTCCTCTGTCGACTGCATGTTTTGAGCAGGCATATGGCTCTATCAATGCAGCCTGTTCAACCGTAAGAGATTTAGGCACTTTGTAGACCAAAGAACCTTTCGGCAGTTTCATGTATTCAGCCATACCGCCATTTACATTTTGCTGAAAGCCATATATATCATGCTTTTGGCACATCCAGTATTTACCTGTTTTACAAAATTTACATTCCCAACAAGGTACAATCTGATCTGAGGCTACTCTATCACCAATCTCTATATCGCCGGTATAATTTTCTCCGATTGCAACTACTTCTCCGATAAATTCATGTCCAGGTATAAAAGGAGTTTTGACCCATGACGGCTGAATTTCATCACCCCAGAACATAGCAGCACCATGATGAGCTTTGGCATCACCGGCACATATACCGCAAACTTCAACTTTTATGAGCAAATCACCCTCAAATAATTCAGGCATAGGATAATTGGACTCAAATTTGTAATCACTCTGGCTGTAGGCTACTACTGCTTTCATAGTTTTTGGCAAAGTCATTTTTAATTCCTCCTTAAAATAATTGTTATCAGACAATAATCTTATCCCCTGTTTCAATATCAAATACATGTGTTTTCTCTTCGCTTGTTTTTATAAGGATAGTATCTCCCTGCTGATATAATTTACTGTCACTGGTAATTAAAGTAAGATATTCATCACCTATTCTTATACCGATTCTCTTCTCATCTCCAAGGTTTTCGAAAACAGCGATTTTAACAGGAGTACCATCCTCTGAAATCATTAAGTCATTAGGTCTTATACCCAAAGTCACCTTCATATTGTTTTTCAGAATTGAAAGGTATTTTGATGGTACGCCAATCTTTACATCGCTACCCGGGAATGTGAAAAATAATTTTCCTGCTTCTTCAGCAATAAGACTGCTATTCAAATTCATCGGAGGCTCTCCTATAAATCCTGCGACAAAAACATTTACCGGATCGTCGTAAACCTCAGCGGGAGTTCCAAATTGCTGCAACTCACCATCTTTCATAATTGCTATTTTATCTGCCAAAGACATCGCTTCAAGCTGATCGTGAGTAACAATTATTGTTGTGCAGCCAACTTCCTTATGAAGTCTTTTTATTTCAGTTCTCAGTATCTGCCTCATTTTGCCATCAAGGTGAGATAATGGTTCATCCAAGAGAAGTAGTTTGGGTTTGCGAACAAGCGCTCTGGAAATATTGACCCTTTGCTTTTGTCCACCACTCAAGGCTGAAGGTTTCATATGCAGTAAATCTTCAACTTTAAGCAAAGGTGCAATTCTGTCAATTTCTTTTTTTATTTTTTCCTCAGTCATTTTTTTCGCCCGTAAATTGAAGGCAATATTGTCATAAACAGTTAACGGAGGATATAAAGCATAATCTTCAAAAGCAAGACCGATCTGTCTATCCTTAGGATGCAATTCATTTAACAAAGTATCATCAAGATAAATCTGCCCTTTTGTAACTTCCTCAAGGCCAGCAATCATTCTTAATGTTGTTGTTTTGCCACAGCCTGACGGCCCCAAAATACCAACAAATTCACCATCATCACAAATCAAATCAAGATTATTTACAGCATAAGTATCCTGGGGCGCATTTTTTTTCTTTTTCTTTTTATTATCGTACATCTTGTACAGATTTTTCAAAACCAGCTTAGCCATTTTTTCACCCCTTAATATTGTTCTATATTGTGTCGAGCTATTAATTCCTCTGTTCGATGATCAAAGAACATAGCGTTTTTAATGTTCAAGCTTATGAAAATTTCTGAGTCCATTTCTGCGCTAAAATCATTAGGTGCGACTAAGCGCATAATTTGGTCAGAAACTTTTACATTAAGAACGGCTTTGTTACCCATTGGTTCAACAGAATACACTGTACCCTTAATGAAAGATGAATCTTTGGGCTCAAGACTAAAAGAGATATCTATCGGTCTTATCCCCATATAGCAATGATCTTCTTTATTACGTCTCAATACAGACTCAACATCTTCTGGTAAAATTATATTCTCCAAAGAATTAAAAAGCTTGAATGATAAACGTTCACTATTTTTTTCCAGTGTTATTTCAATAATATTTATCTCCGGATCACCAAAAAGCTGAGAAACAAAAATATTTTTGGGAGTATAGTAAACTTCGCTGCCTGTACCTATCTGCTCGATCTTGCCATGATTAATAACTGCTATCCTGTCACCAAGACTCAGAGCCTCCATATAGTCATGTGTTACATATATGGTAGTAGTATCAAAATTCGATTGCATTTCTTTTAGTTCAGCTCTCATAAAATGTCTAAGCTTTGCATCAAGATGAGCAAGCGGTTCGTCCATTAAAAAAACATTTGGTTCTCTGACCAGGCACCGGCCTAAAGCAACACGCTGCCGTTGTCCATTACTCATTTTTGCAGGAAGCCTATCCATCAAATGATCTATTTTCATTAGCTTGGCTATGTGCAAAACCTTTTCTTTAATAACATCTTCGCTTTTCTTATGCAAAGGACTGCGCATCGGAGAAGCTATATTGTCAAAAGCTGATATATGCGGATATAATGCGTAATTCTCAAAAACCATTGAAACATTTCTCTCAGCAGGGTCTACAAGATTCATGATTTTATCATCGAATTTTACCACTCCATTATTGGGGAACTCAATTCCAGCTATGGTCTTAAGTATTGTAGTTTTACCTGCTCCTGCAGGGCCAAAAAGAACGAAAAATTCTTTATCTTTCACATCCAGACTTATATCGTCCAGAGCTAAATTCTTACCGAATTTTTTAGTTATATTACTTATGGATATATTAGCCATCTATCTTCTCCTTATCCTTTTACAGCACCGAAACTCAAACCACGAACGAGATGCTTTTGAATTATTAATGCCAGAATAACTTCGGGCAACACTGCAATAGACGCAGCAACAGCCATTTGACCATAATTAACAGTGTCTGAAGCTATGTATCTAAGAGAGGCAACCGTAACTGTCTGAATCTGAAATCCACTTAATAAAAGTGAAAAAGTAAAGCTGTTCCATGCAAAAATAAATGCTAATAAGGCAGAGGCTACCAGACCCGGTTTTATCAGAGGCAAAAGAATTTTCCAGAAAACATAGTACCAAGGATAGCCGTCAAGTTGTGCAGCCTGTTCTATCTCAACAGAAATATCTTCAAAATATCCTCTGACAACCCAGATGAGTAAAGGAAGTGTGATCAGCTGATAAACCCAGATTAATCCCAAATAGGTATCATACAGACCTATTTTTTGATAGATCATGAATAATGGCAAAATTACCAGAATCTCAGGAGCGAATCTAAATGAAAGTATAGTAAAAGCCAGATCTTCTTTTGCCTTGAAATGAAATCTTGCCAGTGCATATGCCGCAGGAACACCAACAATAACAGATACAACCACTGCACCCGCACTTACTATTACATTATCGAAAAAATACTTAAAGTATTCTGATTCCAGAAGTACTATTCTGTAGTTATCTAAGGTCGGTGTAAAAAAGAAAGTTGTATTATACATTTGTATATTATCTTTAAAAGTTATAATAACCATCCACAGCAACGGGAAAAGTGCAAATATTGCATATATCACCAGCAGTAAAGTCTGTAAAAATCGCGAAAGCAAACTTTGTTTTTCTGAGAACATCTATATACCTCCAATTACTGCTCACTTGATGCTTGTTTTTGAACTTTAAGCCAGTTACCGACAAGCTTCTTGCTAATAATGTATATAATTACCCACAACACAAGAATATAAGGTAGTGATTTACCAAAATTCATAAAAGCAAATCCTGTGTTATAAGCTGTTACCGACAAATTCATCAAAGTATCACCGGGACCACCTTTTGTCAGTGAGAAGATAATGGCAAATTCTTGCATTGATGCCATAAGTCTAAAAATAAGAGCAATGTACATGAATGGCTTCAGCATAGGAAGCGTTAATGTCTTAAAAGTAAACCAGGCAGAACCACCATCGATTCTTGCAGACTCAAAAGGCGATTTGGGCAAAGATTGTATACCTGCTAATACAAGTACTATTACAAATGGACAGTAAACCCAAAAATCTATCAACGCTGCCGTGAAAAGAGCAGTGCTAGAAGACGATGCCCACGGGAAATTATATATGCCAAATAAATTTAGAAATTTTTCAATAATTCCTACTGAATTATTCGTCATCAGCTGCCATATTAATGTTGCAATGACAGGTGCAACCATCAACGGGAAAATAAGAACAACTCGAAGAATTTTGGTAAAACGGGTTTCTCTGCTTAACAATATAGCTATTCCTAAACCTAATAACATTTGCGGAATTGTAGTAGCTGCCGCATATTTTGCAGTAACCCAGATTGCATGCCAGAACTCTTTTGCTTTAAAAGCTTCTATCCAGTTTCTAAATCCGACAAATCTCCACTCTGTTGATCTGAAGGTAAAATTGGTAAACGAATAAAATATGGCAGTAAAAAACGGATATAGTATACCTATGGTTATTAATAGTGCTGGCGCAATAATCAAATATGGACGGATTTTAACTTTTAATGGAATTTTATTGTAGACACTGACATCGGTGGCAGTTACAATGTCAGAATTGTTTTTTTTCGCCACTTGTTTTACCCCCTGTTAATCAGGGGGCATTTTGCAATGCCCCCCTATTTTGTTTATGTTTTACTTACTATCCGATTTCTACATCTCGTACTGCATTGTCCATTTTATTTTTCAATGCATCCATCGCTTCTTGTGTGCTTGAGTAGTTACCGCCTACAAGATCCTGTAGTGTTGCGGCCCATTCAGTAGTGGTTTCAAAGAAGTGTGGTTGTGGAGTAAACTGTATGCTTGTATTATCGATAGTAGCTACAAATGCTTCTGAGAAGCCTTCTGCTACATCAATTACAGCCTGGAATGAAGGATCCTCAAAGACTGATTGTCTTGCCGGATCAACAGCTTTTGCATTCACAGCAGACCATAAAGCATATTCTTTTGAAGTAAAGTACTGCATGAACAACCATGCTGCATCCTTATTATTTGAAGAAGAATTCATTGAAAGCGCCCATGTCCACATATTAGAATTGATTTCAGTTTTACCTTCCGGCAGCGGAGCACGAACCCATGCTATATTACCAGCTTCTTGTGAAGCTCCTTCGGGATTCTGGAAATATCCATTAATATCGGCATCATACAACATTGCAGCTTTCCCGGCACCAAGATCAGCACCTGCCTGATACCAAGTATAACTAGACCATGATGGAGACCCACCTGTTTTGATTAACTCAACCCATTTATCCGTCATTTCAACAGCTTCTGGAGAATTAACCTTAGAAACAAGTTTGCCATCTTCAATTGCAAAGTCCTGAGCACCATAGCTGGCAAAAGTAGTCATATATCCTGGATGGATAGTTGCCCAGTTTCTACTTCCTCTAAGAGCCAGTGCATACGAGCCAGGTCCATCGAATTCCTGCAATTCTTCACATAAAGCAAGCAGGTCGTCCATAGTTTCTGGTGGCTGAAGTCCACGCTCATCAAAAATTCTTTTATTATAGGCAAGGGTATACATTTCAAAACCAAGAGGCAAAGCCCATTGTGGACCTGTTCCAGTTTTATTTCCTGCTACCAGATCCCATTTCAATGCACCCACTATACCACTATAAAAATCATCATAATCATAATCAGGTGAGGTTTTTGTAGGATCATTTAAGAATTCATCTAGTTCCTGAATATATCCGGCCGGTGCATATTCCCAAACCTGATAAGCACCTGTCATGAAGATATCCGGGTCACCAGAACGACTATTCAATGAAGTTGTAACTCTGTCAAAATAATTTTCTTCTGGAGTCAGAGAATATTCAACTTCTATGCCCGTTAAAGCAGTAAAATCATCTAGTTTACTAACTATAGCCTCTGCATATGGATGCTGATTGAGAAGAACTCTCAATTTGCTACCTTCTGCCTGCAACCAGTTGAAACCGTCAACAGCTCCGCCATTGTCTGAATCACCACCATTGTCCGAGCCACCATCAGCAGGAGCTGTTGTCTGGGCAGGAGCAGCGGTTGTAGTTGTGTCAGATGATCCACCACAAGCTGCCAATGCCATCAGCATTACAACAGCAAGAAGCAATGAAATAGTCTTAGTCAATTTCTTCTTCATTAATTTTCCTCCCTTAGTTTTCTTTGTGAATATTGCTGCATATATCAGATCCGGATCGCTTTCATCATATAGCAAATGCACAACCAAGGTAATGGAAAATATTTCAATTATTGCAAATATTCTTTTTATCAGTGAAAAATCAGCTGTTTTTTTCTATAATATTTTTTGATTTCCTAAAATATTTTTTGATTTATAAAATTCAACGATTCCAAAAATTCGTCATATCTTGTGCAAGTCGCTTAAAAACATCGAATGCATCAACATATTTTTTATGCTTATCATTATCAAAATCAAACATGGTCTGATCACTGCTTGCGAAAATATTATAATCTGCTCTTAAGTTTTGACTTTTTGCAATAGTAGCCGCTATCCCTTTAATGCCAAATTCTGTTGTTGACGGACGTATAACTCTTTTACCCAAACAGTCCGAAATCATTGTGCAAAGAAGATCACTTTTCGCAGCGCCTCCACCTATTTTTATTTGTTCAGTTGTTTCAGGTAAATTGTCAAAACAATCTTTTATTGAAAAGACAACACCTTCAAACGCAGCTCTAGCAAGATGATATTTATCATGTGAAGAAAGAAGACCGAAAAAACCTCCCGTAGCTCTTGGATTATTAAAGGGAGCTCTTTCACCATAAATGTAAGGGTGAAAAACAAGACCATTTGCGCCAATATCATAACCTGAAATGATTTTTTCAAGTTCAGGATAACCCATTGACTCAAACATTTGTGTTTTTACCCAGTCAAGTGCAGACGTTCCACTTGAAGTAGCCATAAATCTAAGCAAATAACCTTCTGCTATGTGACATAAAGCTCCTCCGCCTTGAATTTCTTTATTTAAATTCCGGGCATCTACAACTACTTGACTGCATAAAGTAGTTCCCAAAATACTACAAGCATCTCCAGATTGCGATGCCCCCAGGCCTATTGCTACTGCTGCTACATCTATTGAACCTGCAATAACAGGAACGCCTTCTGGTATACCTGTTGCTAGGGATGCGTCTTTCGAGATTTTACCGATTACAGTATCTGAAGTAACAATTTCAGGTAATAATTTCTTTTCCTTTTCCAGTCCTGCTGCTCTAAAAAGGTCATCAACAAATTTTCTTTCCTTTACATTCATCATGCATATTGACATATCAGAATAATCGGAAACAATTTCACCTGTTAATTTGTAATTTATCCAATCTTTGCAATGAAATATTTTATGAAACTTTTTACATCTCTCAGGCTGATTTATTTTTAACCACTGAAGTATCATGGGCATAGAACCAGTAAAAAATGGGGTTACATAATTTTCTCTGCAAAGCTTATCAATCAGATCAGAGTTCTCTAGTTTGAGTTTTTTAGCTCTGGTATCATTCCACAAAATTGCATTACCTACAGGTAAGCCGCTTTTATCAATTGCCCATAGGCCATCGCCTTGTCCGGAGACCCCTACACCACAAATCTTTTTTATTACATCTGCAGGACATTCTGCAATTAATTCTTTGAGAACTGATTCAACTTTTCTCCACAGACCGGCCATATCTATTTCTACAGCATCCATAAAAGGCCTTTGTATATCTACAGAGGTGGATTTTAGCACTATCATCTTTCCATTTTCATCGATAATACCTGCTTTAACCTTTGTAGTTCCTACATCAATTCCAACAAATACAGTATCTTTCATTGTAACCTCCAATAATTTAACGCACAAAAAAGAACACATTATCCGAATACAATGTAATTTATATGCAACAATATTTATCATAATAACACAAACAATGAATTTTTCTACTACTTATTGGTTTTGCAAGACTAGATAGGTGCAATAACAACTTCTACACCATAATCACTGTATTTTTTCAGAATATCTTTATCTGATTCGTTATCAGTTATTAAAACAGTCGTTTCTTTGATATGGCCTATACAGGAAAAATCCTGAACACCAATTTTAGATGAATCAGCCATTACAATTATTTTTTTACTGGAACTGAATATTTTTTTGTATATACCAATTTCATAAGTACTTCTGCAATAAAGATTCCCTTCCTGATCTATTGCATTAACACCTATAAATGCAGCATCAAAATGCAGTTGGGAAATCATATTTTCGGCAAAATAACCTATGCAGGAAATAGTATTTTTCCTTAACTCTCCACCGATTTGTATAACAACAACATTATTTCTTGAATTAAGCTCATATGCAATGTTTATTGCTTCGGTAACAATTATTAAAGACCTTTCAGCTTCAATTCTTCTAGCAAGACAAAAAACGGTAGAGCTGCTGTTAAAGAAATTTTTTGTTCCATCTTGTATATATTCAAGTGCTTTTCTGGCTATGGCATCTTTTTTATCATAACCAGCTTTCACCCGAACCTCAAAAGGTTGCTCAATAAGAGTATTATTATCTGCAAGAATAGCTCCCCCATGCGTTCTTACTGCCAATCCCTGCTCAACAATTTCGTCCAAATCTCTTCTTATAGTCATTTCTGTTACATCAAATAATCTACACAAATTTTTAATTTCAACAGACCCGGATTTTGAGAGTAATTCGACTATTCTTTCATGTCTCGTTTGCTTAAGCATTATAAATTCCTCGCAGATAATTTTTTATCATATAAAAATAATTTCAAACATGATTATACCGCAAAAATCCTGTTCATCACATAACAAACTCAAATCTTTGTTGACTAATGTTGTTTTTTGTTATATTATCCAAAACAAATATAACACTTACTATCAAAAGTATTAATAAGGAGGGTCATCGTGAAAATACTTATTCTTGCAGACAAATTCGTAAAAAGTGAAATTGTAAAAAATTACATTAATACTTATTTGAAAAAGTATAATATTGATGCAATTGATGTAATCGAGGGCAGCTGGCCATTAAAACCTTTTCAAAAAAATGATGAAATAAGAGAATTTGAAGGCTCGGAAAGCGAAATCGCAACCAAAATCCAAGACGCCGAAATTGTAATTCTCCACGCTGCTCCAATAAGTCAAAAAGTTATTTCGCAAGCTGATAAATTAAAACTACTCGCAGTAATCAGAGGAGGCCCTGTCAACATTAACCTTGACGAAGCAATCGCAAGGAAAATTACTGTTTTGAATACTCCTGGCAGAAATGCCAATGCAGTTGCAGAATACACCTTGGGACTTATCTTGTCCTGCTGTAAAAATATTTGCAGATCGCATTTTGATCTTATGAACAAAAACTGGCGCTATGATTTATATTGTTATGAAAAAACCGGTTTTGAACTAAAAAACAAAATAGTCGGCCTTGCAGGTTTTGGGAATATTTCAATTAGAATCACAAAAATGCTTCAGGCTTTTGGCACAAGTGTAATATCTTTTGATCCATATGTTTCTGAAAAAACTATGGCAGAATATAATGTAAAAAAAGTTAGCTTCAGTGAAATGCTTAAGACTTCTGACATAATTTCTGTTCAGGCAAGACTTACGGAAGAAACTTATCACTTGTTTGATTCCAAAGCATTTACACTAATGAAAAACAATGCTGTTTTTATTAATACTGCCAGAGGCGGTTTAGTTGATTATGAAGATTTATATGTTGCTTTAAGAGATAAACATATAGCTCAAGCGGCATTAGATGTTTTCCCTGAGGAACCAATAAATTTCAACAGTCCTTTACTTGAATTGGATAATATAATTGTTACGCCACATATAGCAGGTGCTACTAAAGAAACTCTTGAATATGGACTTAGCTTGCTTTTTGAAGACATAGTTTCATTTCTTGACAACAAACCTGTAAAAAACACCTTAACGCCTTCTTTGTAAATTAAAAACCAAATTCACAATGCCTAAAATCAGTCGAAAAAGTTGACTAATTAATAGAAAACGAGGAAAAAATAAATGAATATTAAGAAATTAAGAGAAGATATGATAAGCGTCGGAAAATTAATGTATCAAAAAGGTTTTGTTGCTTCAAATGATGGCAACTTAAGTATCCGTCTTGATGAAAACCGAATTTTGATTACACCTTCAGGTGTGTCAAAAGGGTTTATGAAAGAAGAAGAAATGCTGATAATAGATTTTGACGGTAACCTATTAGAGGGAAAAAGCAAACCTTCCTCAGAGTATAAAATGCATTTAGAAGTTTATAAAAAAAGAAGTGACATAAAAGCAGTTGTCCATGCTCATCCGCCAAAAGCGACTGCTTTTGCTGTTACAAATACAACCTTTGATAATGTGACACTACCGGAAATTGTTTTTTCACTAGGAGAGGTTAAACTAGCCAATTATGGCACCCCTACTACAAATGAAATCCCTGAAGCCGTGGGAAAACAACTTGAAAATACCAGTGCAATCTTATTGGCCAACCATGGAGCTTTAACAATAGGGCCGGATATTTTTGACGCATATTATAAAATGGAAACACTTGAACATTATGCCGCAATAACTATTTATGCCAGACTAATCGGCAGAGAAGTCTGTCTTGACGATGAGCAGGTGAAAAAACTTTATCAAATAAAAGCCGATGTCTATAACAAATAATTGGTGAGCAAACAAGCTTTCAAATCGTTATTTCAGGAACGGGTGATTGTATGAAATATTATATGAGCATCGATATTGGCACTACGAGCGTAAAAACTTCAATCTACAATTCTGATTTCAAAAAAACAATCGAATTTAACGAGGAATATCCTACAATATATTTATCCTCAATTGAAGTAGAACAGAATCCTGAAGAATGGTGGCAGGCAACTTTACGCTGCATCAGGAAAATCCTGAACATCGAACCCTTGTTAAAAAATAAAATAAGTTCAATCTGTGTAAGCTCACATGCACCAGCCCTGCTTCCTTTAGATAAAACCGGCAAACCACTGAGAAATGCTCTGATCTGGGCAGACAGGCGCTCAACCAGCCAATGTAGAAAATACAAGGAAATCTTTTCTAACGAAAATTTTATAAATATAACCGGCAACAGACTGGATCCGTATTACTTAATAGGAAAACTTCTCTGGTTTAGAGAAAAAGAAAAAAATCTTTATGTTCAAACAGCCAATCTTTTGCAAGTTAATGGATACATAAATTACAAATTAACCGGTTTAATAAGCTGCGATTGTGCTCACGCCAGTTTAACCGGCCTTTATGATATCAAGAAAAAAACCTGGTCAAATGAAATATGCACAAAAGCTGATCTTGATATAAACATCCTTCCGGCCATCTACAATTCTACTGATATAATCGGCGGAATTTCGCACAGTGCTGCACAGGAAACAGGACTGCCACAAGGAATTCCTGTTACAGCAGGGAATGTTGATGCTTCCTCAGCAGCTTTAGAAGCCGGAGTCACAGGGCATGGGGAAGCCGTTGAGATGACAGGAACTTCAACAGTGCTTATGGCAGGAGGTAATTTCAGCTCCTCACAGGGCATGCTGGTAAATATGAACCATATTTTTACCGATTCAAAACTGCTTATAGGCCCTATAAGTTCGACAGGATCAGTTCTCAAATGGTACAGAAACAATATCGGCTGCACCCAGGATGATGATTTCCAAAAATATATGACAAACCCCTACAAATATATGGACGAACTTGCCGGCTTATCACCGCCAGGTTCGAGCGGACTCATATTCCTACCTTATTTTTCCGGTGAAAGATCACCACTCTGGGATCCTCACGCCAAAGGGCTTATGTTCGGCCTCACACACAAGACATCAAGACACGACATTATACGTTCTATATTAGAGGGAACCGCCTTTGCCCTGTACCACAATGTAATTGAAGCAGAAAAATCTGGTGCTGTAATTGATTCTTTGTATTCAGTTGGTGGCGGATCAGGCAGTAATATCTGGTTACAGATAAAAGCAGATATTATCAACAAAAAAATCATCACGATTGATAGTTCAAGCGGTGGTGGCTTGGGTAACTCCTTGATCGCAGCTATGTCTATAGGTGATTTAGAAAAATCACCTTCAACTGTTAAAAGATATATTTCCAAAAAGAAAATATATTATCCCAACAAAGAACTTCATAAATATTACACAAAGCTTTTTGATATATATATCAGCATTTACCAGCACACAAAATCAGATTTTGAAAAGCTAGCCAATCTAGCAAAACCAGATTAATTTATCTTCTCAGATATTGCTCTAGAAAAAGTCTATTGTCTATTAAATCCTGTTCCCATTCTTGAGAACCTGTGAACCAGAATTCCGCAACAAACAAATTCACCCCTGATTCAATTGATTTTTTAATCAAAGCAGCAAAATCAACATGTCCCGTTCCAAACGGTACCTCTCTGAACACTTCCGGTATTGTTTCTTTAAGATGCACGGCAGCAATATGACCATGCCCACTTTCCAAGTCATCTACAGGATCTGTTTTATACTTTAAGGCTGCATTGGTAATGTTTCCTAAATCAGGATATATCTGCAAATATGGTGAATCGTTCAATTTAACGTATTTCATACATTTTTTTACAGTATTTAAAAATTCAGTCTCCATAGTTTCAAAAGCAAGCACAACACCATATTTTGAGGCTATCGAAACACTTTTGTTTAAATTTTCAGCAAATAGCCTTTCTGTTTCAGGTGTAGATTCTTCATAATAAACATCATAACCAGCAATCTGAATTATTCTAATGCCTAAATCATAGGCCAGGATAATTGCTTTTTCCATTATTTCGATTGATCTTTTTTTTATATCTTCCGATAAACTTCCCAATGGATATTTTCTATGCCCGCTAAGACACATCGTTCTTATACATACACCTGTACGCAACATCGAATTAATCAGTTCAGCTCTTTCTGCTTTTGTCCAATCAAGACGCGCTAATCTCATGTCACTTTCATCAATACTAAGTTCAAGAAAGTTATAACCTGCGTTTTTTGTACAAATTAATTTTTCTTCAAGAGTCAATTCATCAGGCATCGATTTTTCATATAGTCCTAACATATAATCCATAAATATAAGATCTCCTAATTATTTTACAACAAAATTTATACACATTTTTTCTAATAAGCAATAAACGTTTTAACAATTAATATATGCGGCATTCATGTATTATATCTAAAATAGCATGTCTATTCTATAGTCTCCGTTCTAAGATACCAGCCTTTATAAGCAATAGAAATCGTATCAATTAGATAACCCAGTATAACGAGAATAGTTAATACAGTTATTAGTCCAGAAGACCAATTAACAGAGAAATTAGCTCCTGCTTCTGCTAACATCTTATTTATTTCGTTTACAAAAGATGGATTAATAAACTGAGGATCTCTAATTACAAGCAAAGACACAATAATAGACAAAGTATTTTGAATAAGGCCGGCTGCGACCTGAGATAAAGTCCAGCGACCATAAATAATTTTTATCATTTCAAGAACAATACCAAGAACCAGGACAATATTAATCCAGATCAAATAACGGCTGAACCCCGCTCCTAAAAAAGCCGTTATTCTGATACCGGCTTCACCTTGTCTATATAATCCAAATAATTCGGGAATTAAATTTATAGCAATCAGAAAAAACAAGGAGAAAATAATAGTAGCAATAGGGTCGCCTAATTTTATACGTGTTTTATTTGTTTTTTCTTTTTTTTCTGCTGTTTTGCCAGAAATTCCCTTACCAATAAAATCTTCCTTCATTTTTTGTAATTCTTCTGCATCAGAAAAACGCTCAAACATCGCAAAAATTAAAGTTACCATACCAAAAGCAGAAAGCAGTCCTGACCATAAACCACCTATTAAACTCATAAAAGCCGATAATATTTCCGAACCACCACTGTCAACTGCACTACTAATGCCCGCAAGCTGAATTGTTTTGGCAATCAATAAACCTACTCCTACAGCAATTAAAACGATTTTCAAAACCAGCAAGTAAGTGTCAAAAAGTTCCGGACCTATTAAGCACTTTTTCAAATCATAGTTTCCTGCTGTAAATACATCTTCACTTTTTTCACTGTTATTATTACCATCTTTGCTATTGACATCATCATTCACATCTTTTTCCCCCTGATATACATTCCTACTCAACTCACTCTTTTTCTTTTAATATATATTAAATAAAACTTTCAATAAGATTCATTTAGTCGGGATATATTATAAAATATCTTGGTACATGTCTCATAATATCTTCAATCATGACTCTGGCATCTTTGAAATAATCCGGGTAACCATACGAACCTATCTGACTTGAATTCGGATCTGACACAATAAATTCTATCAAATCGCCACGCTGTCGATATCCTTTCAAAATAACAGCATGCCCTTCATAGGCATATGTTTCAATATACATTACATATAGTATATTTCCTTCTTCTAATAAATGCATCATATAGTCAAGGGATCCTTCAATATCCTCGGCATAAGCCCAACCGAAATTCAAATCGTATTGATACATCACCTCTTCTGCAAGAAAGTCAGTCCACCCTTGTCCATCAAGCGGGTGCTCTGCACGCATGTTTTCTGTAGATGGTACGAAAGGGAGATTTTGGTATCTTATAGACATTTCTATGCATGAAGGCATACAGTTAACATCCCCATATTCTCCTGTATCAAGTTGGTACACAAACCAGGGATACGGTCTTTCATTTAAAACAACGGTCTCCGGTGGAAAATTAAAATTTAGCAAGCTACAGGATCTTGCCAGATTTGCCAGTGCAGAAATTATTGCACCGTAGGGGCAGCGTGGATCTCCCGGTTTCATAGTCATACTTAGCTGACTATCATAATCAAGAGCCCCTAGAAAATATACATCATCCCAATCACCAGTTTGATTAGGATTAAATTTTTCATCATCGGGCCAGATCATAAAATTATTTGCTTTCCATGCGGCAAGATCATTTGTGTCAGAAGGCTTGTTTTGCCTGTCAGGAATAATCTCACCATTAAATGTTTCGAAAGCATTGACCAGCATATGTGCTGCTATTATTCTAGTTAGCTGATCATCTCCTCTAATTACATAATCACTTTGATTTTGAGCTTCTTTAGCAGCATAATCAGCCAAAAGATCATCTACTGTAAAAGTAATATGTTCTGTCATTTCAGGAGTCCAGACATAAAGAGAAGTGCTGATATTAATTCTTTTTAATAAATCCTCAACAATAGCAGTTTTATTTTGCCGTTTCACAGAATCCTGCAATAATTTGTTGTATATTTCTGTCAGCCAAAAAGACGCCTGGCTATAAGTAACAACATAAGGTTCTGGTTTTTCATAGAAATAATCACTGTAATATATTCCCAAATAAGTTAGTTTTTTTATCCCTTCACTAACTTCATATGCAGGGTTCATTAAAGATAAGTCTATTTCTCCGGCGAAGGCTTCATAAACCTCAGCAATAATATCAATTAACTGTTCATTACTTATATTTCCTTGCGGTCTGACCTTTGGTAGATCTATGTTAAGACTTTTAAGGTATTCAAGATCCTGCTCAAAAACAGTAGGCTCTGCAACTTGTTCTGTCGTGGCTGTAGTTTCAGGCTTATTGTTTTTATCGGCTGAATTTTCGGTGATATCCAATTCATCTGTAGTTTTTACCGTATTAATCTTATCATTCAGCAGCTCTTTGATTTCGGAACATCCGCTCATTATGGAAACGCCCATAATCAAAGCCAGGAATAAGGAAATGAATTTAATTTTTATTTTTTTACTTTTTATCATAACTATCGCCTTTATTAAAATTTATATTTTAATCCCATATTCCAAGTATTAGAAAGTGCCTAGCTCAAGCTTTTTCTATTTACTTAATTATACAATGCTTTTGCCTAATAGATTTATTTTGTTGCAAATTTTTGTTGACACATCAAAAAAGCTGTGTTATAAACTTTTCATACCCTACTATGCATACCGTTTT
Organism: Ercella succinigenes; assembly: GCF_900002895.1. Lineage (NCBI taxonomy): Bacteria > Bacillati > Bacillota > Clostridia > Eubacteriales > Oscillospiraceae > Ercella > Ercella succinigenes. The sequence continues at coordinate 99,598 of NZ_CDHP01000011.1, forward strand.
AGTAGGAATAGTAATCAGGAGGTAGTCGATATGAAATTGACAATTGCAAAAACAGTACAAACAAACATTATTAAAGAAAGAAACATGCAGATGTGTTGTTGCAAAATGATGCCACGAATGTGTTGACTTTGCGTGTTTCTTTTTATATTTCGGAACTGTGCAGGGTCTTCTGATACCTGCTTTTTTATTGTTTTTTAGGAGGTCATATATGTCTAAAAGAAATCTTGTTTTTAATGCATTTAATAATAAACCAGTCTCACGTGTGCCAGTTGGATTTTGGTTTCACTTTACCGAAGAAAATGATTTTTTCGATGGGTTAGTTAATAGTTCAATCCTGGATCAAAATTTTGCCGGACACAAAAAATACTATGAGTCTTTTAAACCTGATTTTATAAAAATTATGAGTGACGGATTTTTCAAGTATCCTAATGAAGAACTTGTAAAAATACAAAAAGCGTCGGATTTTTGGAAAATTCATTCAATCGGTCATGATCATGAGTGGATCAAAAAACAAGTTGAGCATGTGAAAAGACTAATAAAACTATTCGGTCATGACATCGCTTCTTTTTACAATATTTTTTCACCTTCAAAATACCTCAGACTTTTGTATGGAGATAATGGCGATGAGGTGCTGGCAGAATTTATTAAGGAAGATAAACAGGCCGTTAAGTATGTTCTAGGGATTATCGCCTCTGACTTGTCCCATCTTGTTAAGGAGATTATAAGAATAGGCGGGGCAGATGGCATATATTTTAGTGTTCAAAGCATCCAGGACAGCTCTGTTGCAAGTGATATTTATAAAGAAATAATTGAACCTTCCGAATTATCAGTTTTAGCATCTGCAAACAGTCTCAGTGACAACAATATTTTGCATATATGCGGTTATGAAGGAAGTAGAAATGATCTTTCTTTCTTTACTCATTATGAAGCAAAAGCAATTAACTGGGCTGTCCATATTGAAAACATCAACCTAGAAGAAGGTAAAGAACTATTTGGCGGACGAGCCGTCATAGGTGGTTTTGACAATCGACCCGAAGGAGTTCTTTACAGTGGTAATCGTACCGAAATAGAACAAACTGTAGAAGGTATTCTAAACAATTCAGGACAGGCAGGAATCATTTTGGGTGCCGACTGCACTCTTCCAGGGGATATTGATTTAGCAAAACTAGAATGGGTTCGTCAAAAAGCTAGTGCTCTTAGTAAAAAAACTATACAAGTGAGGTAATTATTATGAAAAATTATAAATTATTATTTGTTGTTCTAACTGTCATTCTTACTTTAGGATTATTTTTAACAGCTTGCCAAAGCTTAGCCTCAAATACAGATTCAACAAGCGAAAATACTTCAACTTCAGATACCGAAAAAGAAAGCAATGAAATCTCTGATAATTCAGAAAATGATCAAGAAGCTATAACCGTTCGAATTGCTCATACCCAGACCTATTATCCATATGATTTTGTAAATGAAGATGGCGAATCAGATGGATATGAGGTACAGGTGATGAAAGCTGTAGATGAACTTTTACCGCAATATACTTTTGAATTTGTTCCCACATCAGATGATGATCTCTTGATAGGAATTGAAACCGGCAAGTATCATGGTGGAACAAAAGGAGCTTGGTTTACAGAAGAAAGAGCAGAAAAATATATTTTCCCTCAGAACTATATTGGAGCAAGCATTATCGGTCTGGCTATAAGGTCAGAAAATGCTGATAAAATAACTGATCTTGAATCTTTTGCCAAATTTAGCGGTAAATTGGTTCCAATAGCTCCGCAGAATGCTCAATGGACAATTGTTCAACAGTATAATGATAGCAATCCAGATAATCAGGTAGAACTAACTCCTTCCGAAGCCTTCAATATAGCAGATGCTTATATTTGGGTACTTGAAGGAAGGTATGACGGTTTTTTCGACATCAAGCTTTCTTTCGAAAATAATATTCTTGCAGAGTCAGCACCTTATGCAGATTATGCAGATAAACTATCATATGTTCCTTATCAGGCAATACCTACCTGGCCATTGTTTAATAAAGAAGCTGCTGATCTGGCATCAGCCTATGATATTGCGTTAGAGCAGTTACGCGAAGATGGCATACTTACAGAACTGTCACTGGAATATTTTGGCGAAGACATATTCCAGTACGTACAGGAATAATATCTGATGCGCAAGTTTGATCCAGTAATTATTCTGGAGACATTACCTTATTTGCTGTCATATTTGCCGGTAACACTGCTCGTACTGGTAGCCACAATTTTCACCGGGTCTGTGCTGGGATTTTTCCTGGCATGGGCCAGGCTCAGCAAATCTATAATTGCTTTTCATTTATCGTCTTTATACATAGCTGTAACGCGTTGTACTCCACCTATTGTAATGCTGTTTATTATTTATTACGGATTGCCAAAACTAATACAAGAGGCAATCAGTGTTGATATCAACTCAATGCACAAAGCAATTTTTGTAATTATATCATTTTCACTTCTATTTGCAGCCAATATGGCAGAGCTTATGCGTTCCGCCTACCAATCTGTTGACAAAGGCCAAAGAGAAGCTGCACTGAGCATTGGGATGAGCAAAACCCAAGCATTTATCAAAATAATATTGCCTCAAGCCGCAATATCAGCACTACCGAATTTCACAAATTCATTAACAAATCTAATGAAAGATGGATCGCTGGCTTATACAATCGGACTGATAGATATGATGGGCCAAGGCACACTAATAGTATCAAGAAATTATGGAGCATACAGTCTGGAAATTTATACAGCTCTTGCTATTATCTATTGGGTACTGACAATCATTATAGAGAAAGCGCTCGGCACAATAGAAAATCGTTTGAGCATATGTAAAAGTCTAACTTTGAACTCAAAACAAAACTATTTTGCACAATTATTTTCAGGTAAAGGGAAGGTGAGGCAAAATGAATCTTAATTATCAGTTTATTTTAGATGCCTTGCCATCTGTTCTAAAGGGAATACCTGCTACTGTTGGTATCACGCTAGTTTCTCTTGTTTTGGCAACACCTTTAGCCTATTTAATAGCTATTGTAAAAACAAAGCAGATTAAGATTTTATCCAGAATTGCAGAAACATACACTTCTCTTGTTCGCGGCACACCAATAGTTTTGCAAATATTACTTGTCTACAGCCTTTTCCCCAGTATGCTGAATGCGTTGTCTCAAAAAGCAGGTTTATCATTTAATGTTTTTGATATCAATCCTATTTACTATGCATTTATTGTTTTTGCAATAAACAGCAGCGCAGGATTATCAGAAATATTTAGATCTTCTCTAACGACTGTAAACAAGGGACAACTGGAAAGCGCTTTATCCATAGGTTTTTCAACCTTTCAAGCATATAAACAAATAATAATTCCACAAGCTTTGGTAAGTGCTTTACCAAACTTGTGTAATCTAACAGTAAATCTTATAAAAACAACATCTCTTGCATTTCTGATGACAGTCAAGGATGTTACAGCTATTGCAAGAATAGAAGCATCTTTCGGCTACCATTATATAGAAGCATATATTCTTATTTTTCTAATCTATATTTTGCTCTGTTCCTTAACGCAGCTTCTTTTTAATCTAGCGGAAAAAAGATTTGGACGTTTCCGTCAGTTAGGAATCATCTGAAAATTTTGAAAAGCAGCAAGTTGAGATCTGATTTAAGAAGTAACCGATTGCTGCACGAGGTAAATTAAACATGTTGGTATTAGAGAATATTCACAAATCTTTTGGAAATAATCATGTTTTAAAAGGAGTAAATCTGCAGGTAAAAAACAGCGAAGTTGTTGTCATTATAGGTTCAAGCGGATCTGGTAAAACAACACTTCTTCGTTGCGCTAATTTTCTTGAGAAAGCAGACAAAGGAATTATTAAACTTGGCGACACAAAGCTTTCTGCCGACAAAGCAAAATCTGCAGAAATATCAATCATTAGAAAAAAAACCGCTTTTGTTTTTCAAAACTATAATCTATTTAACAATAAAACTGTTTTGGAAAATGTAATGGCCGGTCTTACTATAGCTCGCAAACTTCCTAAGTTAAAAGCACAAAAAATCGCAGAGGAAGCACTTGCCAAAGTTGGTTTAGCTGATAAACACAATTCCTGGCCTGCTACTTTATCTGGAGGACAGCAGCAAAGAGTAGGTATTGCAAGAGCTATAGCCGTAAAACCTGATGTAATTTTATTTGATGAACCTACATCTGCCTTAGATCCTGAATTGGTTGGAGAAGTATTGGCAGTAATGAAAAAACTGGCAGAAGAAGGCACCACAATGCTTGTCGTCACTCATGAAATGAATTTCGCAAGAGAAGTTGCCGATCAGGTGGTTTTTATGGATAACGGTAATATTATTGAACAAGGTAGTCCTGAACAAATTTTCAAGCGTCCAAAACAAGCAAGAACAAAACAATTTTTGATGCGCACCAGACAAATCGAGGATTTTATCATATGATTTATTTTTAAAAACAGTCGATTCTACATATCTTAGAATCGACTGTTATACTTTTTGCAACTAGACGGTTTGTTTATGATTGATTTTAGGCAATCCCGTCAGATCCATTTGATTACTAACTAAGGTATATACAAAAATTTTTACACGCGTCTGTGATAGCCATTGCTGCTATTATTTAGCTTTAGGATATTCTGTGCAAAGCAGTCTATATGGTTCTTCGTCCTCCTCAACAGTGGGGAATCTACCTAGTTCCTGTACAAAACAGTTATCACTGGTATCATCATTTACCATAGATACTTCGCCAATCAAAGTCGATCCTTTACCGGATTCAGTAATAAATTCATGATATAAATAAGGATAAAGAGTCAGACTTTCTCCCGGCTTAAGAACGACTTCAGAGCCTGCTTTTACTGTATATTTACAGCCATCCTTAAGTATTTCTACATCAGTATCCAACATTTTATGATCTTTACCCGCATTATATAATGTAAATATCAGATTGCCACCACCACGGTTTATTATGTCTTCCATTTTATTCCAATGGAAGTGCATTGGTGATACCTGACCCTCTTCGATCATTATTAATTTTTCAGCATATGATTTTTTGTATTTTGCATCACCAAATTTGCCATTCCTTAAGGTTATCAGCGCAATGCCCAGCTCTTCGTACTTACCCATACCATAATCTGTAACATCCCAACCTAGCATACAATCACGAATTTCATCATACTCATGTCCTTTTTCTAGCCATTCATTCTTTGTCCAGTATAAAAAGGGAGGCAAAGCAATTTTATACTCATGAATCATTTTTTCCATTCTTTTTACGGCTAAATTAATTTGTGATCTTTTCATTTTCTATTCTCCTCGCACAATTTTTTTGCAAATTTCTTTAATTTATTAATTTCAATCTCATCATCGATTAATTCGATTACAACTTCTATCTTTTCATTTTGCTGTGACTTAAGCATCTTTAAATTATTTTGCTCTACATGATAAAGTCTTCCGTAGACACTCGAATTTGCAGGCTCTAGTCCCATAACATAATCTCCAGATGCCATAGACTTCCATTGATAGAAAAAAGGTAGATTTTTTTTGTTAAATGACAACTTGATTCCTATATTTATTTCTTTATTCCAGATCGCTGCGAAAGTCTGTCCGCTTTTATCTGCTGCCAGTTCATGAATAAACACGCTCTCAGATTTATTAGGTTCAGGGGATTCAACTAAACTCCACTTGTCTATTTCAATTGAACTCACTTCATCCCTGGGTTTTACCTCGACACTTGGTATTATCAGCTCACTTTGAGGAGACAAAAGCGGGTAGCCTATATTAAAGTGATACATCAACATCATTGGCTCATCTCTGAATGCTTCATTAATAATTTCATCTTGGATTGTGACAATTTTTTCTCCATATATGGTTTTAACTTTTCTGCGCAAGACTAAATTCTCACCGAAAAGTTCAGATTCCCGCATTTCGCCACTGATTGTTATCACATAATCATCTTTTTCCCAACAGGCATCCGCACTCAAATGTTCAGCCGGAGTACTTCTCATTCTTCCATGCATGGGATAATCTTTGCCCTCATCTGTACATGGCGCACAAATGTTTTCTAATCCGCATGTGAACACCAATCCGCCCATGATACTTCTAAGAGCTTCATTGCCATTGGTATCATAATGATTTCTGCCAGTAAGACCTGGTTTGGAAAGAAAATTGATACTAATTCCTTTATAGCTAAAATCTGCAATATCTAAACATTTATCAGCCATAGCAACAAATTGAATATCACCATTTTTTACGTTATATGCAGACAATCCTGCGGATCGACCCTCGTTAAATGTCAACGGTCTTACATAAGCTAACTGTTGCATACTTCCTATGTAAGATAGAATATTCTTTTTTTTCATTAAAATTACTCCAAATTAGCGTGATGTTGCCAAAGATTCTTTAAGTTTAGATGCTTCTTTTCAATTATCATTTTTGCAACTATATCTCCTAGCAAAAATAAAGACTGCTCAAACAAAGTTGTCATTGGTTGATTAGAAGGAATTTCATCTTCAAGATATAGCTTTGTCTGCACAGGAATTCTAACCATGAAATTTGCAATATCGATCATTTCACTATTTGGATTAGATCCTATATGGACAATTCTTGCACCTATTTTTTTTGCTTTTTTTGCTATACCAAGCGGAAAAAGTGATGACCCACTTCCTGAACCAACAATTAGCAGATCTTTCTCAGTAATAGCAGGTTCGGTTATTTCTCCAACAAAATGTGTATCAATACCTAAATGCGCTAAGCGTTTAACCATAGCCTGCAATGACAATAACACTCTTCCTACTCCAACAACAAACACCTGTTCTGCCTGCATAATTTCATTTACGAGCTTTTCAATTTGTTCAGAATCTATTCTAGCTAATGTTATTTCCAGCTCATTTATTACCATATCTTTTGCTGTTGTAAAATCATAATTTAACTTATCCATTATAATTACCTGCTAATATATTTTTTCTGATATTTTGAATTTCCATGACACTTTCTCTTATATTTTCTTTTGATATACAAGTGCTTCCAGCTACAAAAACATCCACATATTCTTTACCATATATCTTTATATTTTCTTTAGAAATTCTGCCATCAACCTCTATTAAAGTATTTAACCCTCTTGAATTTATTAATTTCTTTAATTCTTTAATCTTTCTATCTGCATATACAACCTGCTTTTCTGATGCACTCCCTGCATACCCTGGATTAATTAACATTAATAAGATAGTGTCACACTTTTCAATAATATAATCCAACTCCGATAATGAAGTTGTTGGCTTTAGGGCAACCCCTGCCCTTACCCCTTTATTTTTTATACGGTTTATTTGATTGTCTACATGAGCTTCAGTTTCAACGTGAAATATGATCTGCTGTACACCAATGTCCAAAAGCTCATCGATAAAATAATCATTTGATATTGCCATGACGTGGACATCAAACTCCATAGAAGTCAAACGTCTAAGTTGTCTGACAGCTTCAAGACCTAACGGCATACTAGGACTGAAGTGACCATCAAGAATATCTACATGCAGCATTTTTATTCCAGATTGCTCAAGCTCTTTTACTTGATCTTGCAAATTACACATATCAAGACAAATCAGAGATGGTGAGTAAACTATTTTTTCATTCCAAATATTATTCATATGTTTCACCCGCAGAATCCAAATAATTAAGAATTTCTTTTTTTGTTGGCAAGGAAGAAATTGCACCTTTTGATCTTACACAAAGAGTTCCCGCTATATTTCCATAGTCCATTGCTTTTTTGATAATATCGCGGGTTAAATCCTCTTTGTTCTCAACTTTATTATCAAGAAAACTGGATAAACAGGCTCCCCAGAAAGCATCCCCTGCACCGGTGGCATCAACAGCATCTCCTGGAAGACCATCAATTTGTATCACTTCATTCTTCCACCACGCTTTTGCACCTTTGGGACCTAGCGTTTCTATGACTAAGGATATTTTATTTTCCTGCATTAGAGATCTAATACTATCTTCGCCACCAAACATTTCTATTTCTTCTTCAGATATTTTAAGAAAATCTACATAAGGCATAATTTTATTTATTTCTTCTATAGCTCTATGATTTTCGCAATTCCAAAGCAACTCTCGGTAATTAACATCAAAAGAAACCAGTCGTCCTACTTCATGCGCATAGCGCATAGCGAACCCAGTAGCTTCAGCAGCTGGCTCTGCAGAAAGAGAACAAGATCCAGCATGTAGTATCTGGCAACTATCTATTGCTTTTGTATCAATATCAGAAATACTAAGAAACATATCGGCACCAGGTTTACGAGCGAAAGTAAATGATCTGTCACCTTTTTCGTCGAGGGTCACAAAAGCCAAAGTAGTTATAGCATCATTAGTTAAATTTTTACAAAGATACTTTACATTATTTTCAAGAAGTGTATTTATAAGAAACCTACCGAAATCATCATTTCCCAACTTGCCAATAAAACCTGATTTATATCCATTTCTTGCCACTGCAATTGATACATTAGAAGGTGCCCCTCCAGCATTCATTATGTAATGACTTGCTTCATTTCCTGGAATAAAGTCTATAACCATTTCTCCAATACATATAACATCTATCATGCAAAACTCCTGTAAGGTAAGAAAAGCTTAAAGCTTTTTCTTTTTCTGAGCCATATCAAGGATAACAGCCATCAGAATAATCGCACCAATAACAGTCCTCTGCCAATAAGAATTAATGTGCAGAAGATTCATACCGTTATTTATAACTGCAATAACCGCAACACCAACCATAGCCCGAGCTACAGAACCACTACCACCTGACAATGAGGTTCCACCAAGTACAGTAGCCGCAATAGCATACATCTCGTAACCATCCATTGCACCAGGTTGTCCATTTTGCAACTTAGAAGAATTAAGTACACCTCCAACAGAAGCCATCGCTGCGCAAATCACATGTCCCAAAAAGATTATTCTAGCAGTATTTATTCCACTCAAATGCGCTACTGTTCTGTTCGAACCAGTTGCATACACATGTCTGCCAAATACTGTTCGAGATAGCAAAATATGCATAATTATTACAAACACTATTACCACTATCGTTATTATCGGCAGCCAGCCGGTAGGTTTATCATCTGTTCTGAATAATCTGCCTGCTCCAAGCCAGGAATATGTT
>NZ_CDHP01000012.1:0-119924 GCF_900002895.1 Ercella succinigenes
TACGGCTGTTTTTGCTTTGCCGGAAGCCTATCGCAAACGACTGAGAACCAGTAACAGCATAGAACGACTCAACGAAGAGCTACGTCGTAGGGAACGCGTTATACGGATATTCCCCAATGATGACAGTCTTATCCGACTGATGGGAGCAGTTCTGATGGAGCACCATGAAAAATGGTTGACCGGCAAAAAGTATTTCATAATGGATCGCTACTTTGATGAGAGAGAAACAGCAAGAAAAGAAGCGTTAGCAGAACGAGCAGCATACCTGCATGTTGTCACCTGATTCATGCAGATACCGGAAGACAATTTACACCAACTTTTTGGACTTGACTTGGGGGACAGATGAATGAATAAAAAATATATATTTAAAAATTGGTTCCCCATTTTAGTTATAATAATATTTGTTTTGTGGATAAGCATACCAATAATCTTGATGTTGCAACAGTCAGTAAAGCCTAGAATAATAATGTTTTCAGATCCACCACAATTAATATACCGACCAACTTTAGAGCATTTTAAAAAGATTTTTTCTCAAAACAGCATTTTGCCAAATATGTTTAACAGCGTGATAGTTGGTTTATTTTCTACAGTATTTTGCTTAATTATGGGGACTACCTGTTCGTACTCTCTAGCGAGATTAAAAATTCCAGGGAAACATCTATGGGCTTTTTTAATATTAATGACAAGAATGGTTCCGGTCGGAGCACTAATGATGCCGCTGTATGTTATTATGCGAAAAATAGGTATTGCTAACTCTTTTGCCGCCATAATTATAGCTCATATAACGCTTAATTTGCCTTTTTCTATTTGGATGCTAAAAGGGTTCTTCAATGATATTCCTTTAGAACTTGAGGAAGCTGCAGAAGTGGATGGCTGTTCAAAATTTAAAACTTTTGTTTCTATATCATTGCCTCTTGCCGCTCCAGGAATAGTTGCTACAGGTATTCTAGTTTTATTAAATTCTTGGAATGAATTTATGTTTGCACTTGTTCTTTCTGGTCGATCAACAAGAACACTTCCAGTAGGAATATCTTCTTTTGTGGGCTCTGTATCTATTGATTGGGGAGGGAGTTCTGCTGCTGCTGCAATTGCTTGTGTTCCTGTTTTTATTGCAGGTATATTTATTCAAAAATATATTGTGCGTGGAATGACAGCTGGTGCAGTAAAAGGATAATTACAGAAAATGAAAGGTTTGTTTAATTATGATGAATAGAATGTATCAGGAAATCATGCAAGGCAAAGATGTAGCTTTAAATTGCATTAATAATATGGACGATAAAATGTCGTCAATAGCTAAAAATATTAAAAATTTTGATCCTTTTAATGTTGTTATTGCTGCGCGTGGAACTAGTTGTAATGCTGCAAAATATGCCAAATATCTTATAGAAATCTATTGCGGACTACCAGTAACTATTGTATATCCTTCGGTAGTTACCAAATATAATGGAGTGCTAAATCTTCATAAATCTTTGGTTATAGGGATTTCTCAGTCTGGCGCTGCAGAAGACGTAAGTGCTATTTTAGAAAGAGCAAATAAAAATGGAGCCTTGACAATTGCAATTACGAATACAGAAGGTTCATTGTTGATGCGTACTGCAAAGATAGGAATAGACTGTGATGCGGGTAGAGAACACAGTGTTGCAGCAACTAAAACCTTTGTAGCCCAATTAACAATAATTACTCTTCTTGTTTCAAAATTAAGCGGAAATGAAAGTATTTCTAAAAGCATATCTTTGATTCCAGAAGCTATGAGCGAAAGTTATTCCAAAATTGATTCCATAAAAAAACTTGCAAAAAGATATGCTTTTGCAGATGAATGTATGGTGCTTGCTCGTGGCGTTTCCTATCCCGTAGCTTTAGAATTTGCTATAAAAATGCAAGAAGCTTGTTACATAAGGGCGCATGGTTTTGCTATTAGTGATTTTGCACATGGGCCGATTGCAATGTTAGAGCGCTCTATCCCTGTATTTATTATAGACGTGGATAAAGAAACAAATGATGATGTTCTAGAAATGCTGGTTCGGATTAAAAATCTGGGAGTTGAAGCTATGCTTATAACAAGCAATAAAGCATTTAATGGTGATGCAAAATATCAAATGATAAACTTGCCAGAATGGTGTGATGGTATTTGCGGAATATTTGCTGCAACAATAATAATGCAGCTCATGACTTGCTTTATTTCCATAGAAAAAGGTATAAATCCTGATTCGCCAAGAAGTCTGACAAAAATAACAATAACAAGATGATCTATTTTTTGATGAGGTGCTTAAATGAAAAACAATAATCTAAAAATAGGTATCATTGGCTGCAATGGTATTGCTTATCAAAAGCACCTTCCTGGACTTAAAGCAAATTCCGAATTGTGTGAAATCAGTGCTTTTTGTGATACTAATATTAAGAGAGCCCAAAAAGCTGCAAAAGAATATGGCGGCTCAGAATCACACGTTTATGATGACTATAAAAAATTACTGGAAAATGAAAATATTGATGTTGTTCATATATTAACACCAAACGCATTTCACTGTCCTATGACCATAGATAGTTTCAGGGCAGGGAAACATGTTATGTGTGAAAAACCAATGGCTAGAACATCTAAAGAAGCTCAAGATATGCTAGAGGCATGGAAAAAAAGCGGTAAGCAGTTCACCATTTCTTATCAAAATCGCTTTCGCAAAGACGTCCAACTATTACACAAGTCTTGCAGGGAAGGACTTTTAGGGGAGATCTATTTTGCAAAAGCAACAGCAATAAGACGAAGGGGTGTTCCTACTTGGGGGGATTTTCTTAATAAATCTTTACAAGGAGGAGGCCCTCTTATTGATATTGGAACGCATGCGTTAGATCTTACTTTGTGGCTGATGAATAACTATCAAGTTGAGAGTGTTAGTGGCAGTGCTTTTTATAAGCTTGGCAAAAACGCAGATGCTATGTGCGGAAATATTTTTGGAGATTGGAATACTGAGAAATATGAAGTGGAAGACTCGGCTTTTGGTTTCATTAAAATGAAAAACGGAGCAACTATAATTATAGAATCTTCTTGGGCTTTAAACATAAATAAATCATGTGAAGCGTCCACTACTTTGTGCGGGACAAAAGCAGGTGCAGAATTGCGTCCCGGAGAAGGAAATAACTATGATGAATTGCACTATAATAGATGTGAAGACGGTGTTTTGCTAGATGAGTCTATTTCAATCGGTGGTAAGAAAAATGGAGTTGCCGATTATATGGCAGAATTAGGTAGAATTGAAATGAAACAATGGCTGACAGCAATTATTGAAGGGAAAAAGCCTGTTGTGGATCCTATTCAAGCTTTTAATGTTACCAGAATTCTGGAGGCAATTTATACATCTTCAAACGAAGGAAGGGAAATTCATTTTTAGTAGAATAAACCCTTCATGACTAAAGTTATAGGATAAGCATGCTTAAAAGATTAACATCTTAAATTTGTAGATGTTAATCTTATTTATATATTTATCAATAAGGAGAAATGGTATATCAAAATTACAGTTTCCTACTTCTTTAAGGGAAACTCTTTATGATTTTAGAATTCCCTATTTTTTACAATTTTGTTTAATAAGTCTGAGGAATATCGTCCAATCAATTGCAATTTATGCAAAAACGTGCTTTATAATCATATATTAATATCATAGAAATTTTTAAATTGTATTGCCTGACAGAGAGGTAAAAACGATTAATGAGAAAAAAAATCAATAGTAAATTGTATATGACATATATAGTTATAACATTGATGTTCAGCTTGTCTTTGGTTGCAGCATTTTATTTTCTTAATTCATCTACAATTAAAGATAATGCTCAGAATAATCTTAATCAAACAAATCAGACGGTATTAAATCAAATTGATTCTCATATTAAACAGCTGGATATAGTATCAACAGATATAGTGAGCAGTACAGAATTCCTTATTCATTTTAAACTGATACTTGGTGAAGACGTACGGCCGCAATCTGATTTTTCTGAACAACATTCAAATAGTATCTTGAAAAGAATTTTAATTGAGGCACTTGTGGGGCAATATGATATTTACCGTATCTCGCTTATTTCATTAAAAGGAGATTTCATATCTACGGGCGAAACAAATCTCGATTCGAAAGAAGTTAGTAGCTATTTGCTTAATAATGGTTGGATTGACAATCCGGCAACAGTAGAAGGTGGCAAATTTTTAGTTCCCCCTCATACTGATAACTGGCTCTCGGAGTCTAGTCAGCAGGTGATTTCACTTATAAGAGCAATAAATCTTAATGGAGAAACAGTCGGTTTTATAGAGCTTCAACAAAAAATTGAAGTGATAGAGAATATTCTTTCTCCACAAATAGACGGATACCCCTTGAGAACAATATTAGTAGAAGATAACGGAAATATCTTTTTTGATTCAGTGTCTGGAAATCCAGATATCAACATATATGACAAAATACGAGAACTGCTTCGTCATTATAGGAGGCAAACTGTAATGTACGAGGATGGTTTTCTTAACATGGGATTATCTAGATATTTTGACTGGCAGTTAGCTCTCTATATTCCAGCGAATGTTGTTTATAGCTCGTATAGGTTTCTTTTTGTCGTTAATTTTACGATATCTCTAATGATAACTGCAATTTCAGTGCTTTTTTTCTCCTATTTTATTCGTAAGATAACAAGGCCTATTTTAAAATTGGTTCAAGATTTTGAAAATACCAATATAGACAATTTATATAGGTCAGAGTATCGGGAAACAAATAGTTATGAAGCGGAAGTGTTAAACAAGGCTTTTGATGAAATGGTAGAAAGATTGTCAGAATCAATTAATGAAAGGCGCAAATTGCAGGATTTGCAGACAAAAGCGGCTTTTGATGCTTTGCAATCGCAAATAGGTCCACATTTTCTTTACAATACTTTGGGAAGCATAGCAAACATGTGCGAGAATAATGATAGTGAAAATGCAGCAAATGCTTGCTATAATCTGACTGATATTCTTAGGTATTCTTCTAATTTCAAACATCCCATTGTAACTCTAAACCAGGAAATACAAACACTAAAGGCTTATTTGTATTTGATGAAGACAAGATATCGTCATAGATTGGAGTATGATTTTATTATTGAAGAAAGTTTTGAACATGTTAAAATGCCCAGATTAACTATGCAGCCATTAGTTGAAAATGCCATAAAATATAGTTTGTTGGAACAAGAAGTAGTAAGTGTAGTGATAAAAATAAGTCGGTTTGATAATTTTTTAATTATTAAAGTCGAAGATAATGGCAAGGGTATTTCGCAACATGAATTGAATAAAATAGAGAAAAGATTATTCCAGCTGTACTCTAATATAGAAAATGAGAATAGTGAAATTGTAAATATTGGAGGAGCAGGTCTCATAGGTACAATTGTTAGATTGAAAATATTTTATGGTGCAGACTTTAGATACATATTAGCTTCATCACAAAATGGTGGTGCAAAGATAGAACTATATATTCCATTGGAGGATCAATAATGTATTCTGTTTATCTTGTGGATGATGAACCTTTTGTAATAGAGTCTCTGAGAAAAATAGTTAATAACATGGCTTCAGAGTTCAAAGTTGTAGGCTGGTCTTATGATGCCATAACAGCAATTGAAAAAGTTAAAAAATGCAAACCTGATCTATTAATAACAGATATAAAAATGCCGGGAGTTAGTGGTCTTGAATTAATTGAAGATATAGGACGGGAGGGCCTTGATCTAACAATTATAGTTGTGAGTGGATTTGATGATTACGATTATGTGAGAAAAGCTTTTTTGCTTGGTGCCGAAGATTATATTCTTAAGCCAGTGGTTCCTGCAAAATTTATTGCTTTGCTAAAAAATATAAAAATTAAGCTAGGGAATAGAGAGGAAGAACAAGTTTTACCGTATAAGAAAAAGCATGTGTCTTATCCGAAAAAAATTTCTGATAATGAACTGCTTTTAGTTTCAATTTGCGATTATCTTGAACAAAATCTAAAGGGAGAGACTTCAATTGCATTTATTTGCAATAAGTTTTCCATATCACAACCTTTTCTCAGTAAATTATTTAAGAAGTACTTGAATTCTACTTACAATGAGTATGTAACAATGATAAAAATAGATATGGCAAAACATCTTCTTAGCAGTCGGCAGGATATGCTTATAAGCACAATTGCTGATCTTACAGGATATGCTAACCAGTATTATTTTAGCCATGTTTTTAAGCAGATCGTGGGCGTTTCACCTTCTGAATTCCGATCATTAAACAACTAAAGTTTTTTGTTTTATATCTTTGCCGATACAGATTTGTTTCATTTTTTATAAGACTAGCAGATTAATGATTTATGTGAGCAGATTTGGTTTTTAGATTTTATAAAAACTGTTTTGGAATCTGTATTTTGTTAATGTGCACACAATATATAATCAGGTCATAAGTTTTATTGTTGCTTTATACAAACACCAAAACTGGAGGCCTGTTAAAATGTCTGATCTTCTTGAACTTAATGGTATTGTTAAAACTTTTCCTGGTGTGTTGGCACTTAATAATATGCAATTTAATTTGCGAGCAAAAGAAATACATGCTGTTTGTGGTGAAAATGGTGCCGGGAAATCTACTTTAATGAAAATAATATCTGGAGTATACCAACCAGATTCAGGAAAAATAATGATAAGTGGTGAAATGAAGAATTTTGCAACACCGATGGAATCTTTAGAGGCAGGAATAGCAGTTATTTATCAGGAAACAAGCCTTTTTGAAGAAATGACAGTTCTGGAAAATCTTTTTCTTTGTCATGAAATTCAGAAAAAAATACTAGGGGTGTTGCCTGTTATAGACTATAAAACAATGCGGAAAAAAGTTGAAAGCACTTTTTCCAAATTGGATACGGATATAGATCTTGATTCAAAAATAAAAGATTTAGGTATGGCTCAAAAACAGATGGTAGAAATAGCCAAGGCTCTCACTTACGATTCAAAAATTCTTATTTTGGATGAACCTACAGCTTCTCTTACACAGAGGGAAGTAGATGCTCTTTTTAGAATTGTAAGAAAACTAAGGGATGAGGGTGTAGGAATTGTTTATATAAGTCATCGTTTAGAAGAAATATTTGAGCTTTGTAATCGAGTAACAGTTATTAGAGACGGAGAATATGTGTCTACAAAAGAAGTTTTTTCTACTTCTCATGACGAATTGGTTGCAGATATGGTAGGAAGGGCAATATCCTGCTATTATCCCAAAGCGGAATCAAAAATAGGTGAAAGATTATTTGAAGTAGAAAATTTGAGCATTGCAGGTTTAATAAATGATATAAATTTCCATGTCTCAAAAAATGAGATAGTAGGGTTTGCAGGTTTGGCAGGGGCTGGTAGAACGGAAATGGCTCAGGCAATATGTGGTTTGATAAAAAGAAAAAGTGGCGAAATACGATTAAATAATAATATTCTTAGTATAAATAATTATCGTGATGCTAAAGCGGCAGGAATCGTTTATGTTTCTGAAGATAGAGGTAAATACGGTTTAATAACGGATATGAGTATTAGTCATAATTTGTCTATGCCTCAACTTAAAAAACTTTCAAAATATGGATTTATAAATTTTAATCAAGAAAAAATTTTAGCGAAGAAGTATATCTCCGATATAGGCATAAAAGCTCCTAATGAGGATTTTCTTGTAAAAAATCTTTCTGGTGGAAATCAGCAAAAAGTTTCTGTTTCTAAGGCTCTCGCTCTTGAGCCTTGCTTGTTGATCCTGGATGAACCTACTCGAGGGGTCGATGTGGGTGCTAAGGCAGAAATACATAAGCTAATCAGTGATCTGACTCTTAAAGATTTAAGTATCATAATCATATCTAGTGAATTACCCGAATTACTTTGCATGTGTGATCGTATATATGTAATGACAGAAGGCGAAATAGCTGCTTGTTTCGATCAAAAAGAAGCTACTCAAGAGAATATTTTAAAGATAGCACTTAAAGCTACCTGACAAAGTCAATTATAGATGAGAGGTTAAAATGATAATACTTAAAAAGAAAACATCGGAATTATATTTGTTTATTCTTTTAATAGTGATCTTAGCATTTTTGCTAATTGCAACAGAAGGCAGATTTTTTACCACGAATAATGTAATGAGTATACTATATCGATTGAGCTATGTAATGATAGCTGCTATTGGCATGAATATGATAATACTTACATCTAACATTGACGTATCTGCAGGCGCTCTGGTTTCTGTTGTATGCATTGTTATAGCTGCTATTGGCAAAATAGGAGCACCTATACCAATTCTAATTGTTGCCTCTATCATTATGGGAGCTTTTTTAAGCATTATTAATGCATTATTTATAACTAAATTACGTATTCCTGCGATTGTTGCTACTCTAGCTACATCACAGCTTTTTGCCGGTATATTACCGATTGTTGTTGAAGGTTCAATATATGATTTGCCAACTAGTTTTACATGGTTGGGATTTGAAGCAAAGATTTTTGGGATTATACCTCTAAGCGTTGTTATTATGTTTTTCTTGCTTTTGATATCAATTTTTTTCATGAGATATTCTAAATTTGGAAAAACAATTTACGCTATTGGCAATAACGAGCAAGCTGCAAGATATGCGGGTGTTAATGTAAATAGAACGATTATTATTGTATACGCAATAGCTGGTGCACTTTTTGGCATATCGGCTACTATAATTGCTACTGTCAGTCAACGTGTCACTACAACAATGGGTAGTGGTCTTGAAATGGTTTTTATTGCCAGCGTAGTGCTTGGTGGTACAAGCATAAGTGGAGGCAGAGGAAGTATTTTTGGAACTTTCATTGGGGCTGTTATTTTATCTCTAATTTCACCGGCCATAAATTATTTAGGAATAAATTCAGATTGGTCGGATGCTATTATGGGTGCGATTATAATAATTTCTGTTGTCTTTAGTGAAATAAATAATAAAAAAGTTTCTGGAAGAGTAAGAAGTTTCAACATTCAGAACAAGCAAATAAAATCTTCTTAAAAGAAACAATTGAGTATATTTAGCCAAAAAATTCAAGCAAACAGACAAGGGGATAAAAAATGACTGGGGAAAAAAGAATCAAAATTAAACTCACATTCAATAGAGTATTAATTTTACTTATGCTGATACTTTTCGTTTCAATATCAATTGCCAATACAAATTTTCTTTATCCCGATTATTTGATTGGGGTAATGATAAGAAATATCATTGAAATAGGAATGATGGCATTGCCGCTCACTTTAATAGTTATAACAGGTGGTATAGATTTGTCAGTAGGCTCAATTATGGTGCTGAGTGCAATGTCTGGTGGCATGATAGCTGCTCAGACTGGAAGTTCCACAGCTGGACTAATAGCTACTTTAATGACTGGTCTTTTATGCGGTGCATTTAATGGTCTCCTTGTAACTCGTTTTAGAATATCTCCTTTGATTGCAACTTTGGCAACTATGTATCTTTTTATGGGAATTGCTCGGGGAATTTCTATAGGTGATAGTGTATACAGTTATAAAGCAAGCAATTTCTTAGGCAGTAGTCAATTTTTGGGGTTACCTATTCAGATATTCTTTTATATAATTCTGGCAATTCTTTTCTATTTTATTCAAGCCAGAACTTCATACGGCCGAGTTTTATACGGTATAGGCTTAAATGAAAATGCTTCCAGATATTCAGGGGTTAGAATAGACCTTGTAAAAATATCCCTTTATTCGATGAGTGGATTAATTTGTGCCTTTTCCTCTCTTATCTGGTTAGGCCGATTCACAAGTATAAAATTTGATGCAGGTGCCAGTCTAAACCTTAAAGTTGTTACAGTAGTAGTTTTAGGTGGTACCAGTATATTAGGTGGTTCAGGGGAAATAAGTAGTACGGTTATTGCTACCTTAATTGTAGCTATATTAAATAGTGGTTTAACGGTATTGAACATACCTATCGACACACAAATAATTGTTCAAGGAATGGTTTTGATTATTAGTTTGATTGCATATTCCTTAATTAATGAAAGACTAAAGAAGAAATCAGTAATTCGACCTGTAGCCGAAAAGAATACAGAAGTGCAGCAGGAAGGGGGACTATAATAGTATAAGCTGCGATTTCACTATAGGGAAATATAAAAATACTGTTTTATTTATTATGAAAAATCAAATCGTTGTTGCCAAAATTTTGATTAATTAAATTAACCAGGAGGAAGAAAATGAAGAAAAATTTGTTAAAAAGAATAACTATTTTCATGATGACTGCTTTGTTAGTTGTACCAATGATACTGTCGTTAGCAGGATGCAAAAAAGAAAGTGACGTTATTAAAATAGCTATGCTTCCGAAGTTCAAAGGGGAGAATTATTTTGATGCTGCAAAGACAGGAGCTGAAGAAGCTGTGCAGGAATTAAACAAAGACGGAAAAGTCATTGAATTTTTGTACGATGGACCTCCACAGGATCAGGCTACCAATCAAAAACAGGTAGACATTCTTGAAGGTTGGATAGCTCAAAATGTTAACGTAATACTACTTAGCCCTAATGATCCTACAGCTATAGCAGAAACATTAAAAAAGGCTCAAGATAGAGGAATAAAAGTTCTTACTTTTGATGCCGATGCTCAAGAAGACGCTCGTGATCTTTTTGTAAACCAAGTTGTGGCTTCTGGTGTGGCACAAGGTTTGGTCGATGGAGCTGCCGGCAGCTTATCTGCAAAAGGTTATGGACATGATAATCCTGCCAATATTGCACTTATATCTTCTTCAAAAACAGATGCTAATCAGCAATCATGGCTTTCTGAAATTAAACTTTTATTGGAAACTGATGAATATAGTTGGCTTAAAATAGCAGATGAGAATTCAGATGTCTATTATCCTGGACCAGATGAGACCACAACTCAAACACAAGCTGGAACTCTTATATCAAGAATGGGTGAGGGTAGTGATCAAATCCAGGCTGCGATTGGTTTGACTTCAATGGCCACTCCTGCACTAGGATCACAATATCAAGCTGCCAGTGACAAGCCGGATGCTTCAAAAATTGCCATGACAGGTCTTGCAACCCCAAATGCTATAAAAGCATATATAAAAGATGATACCAATCCTCTTGATACAGGGGTTCTGTGGAATGTTATGGATCTTGGTTATCTGGCTGTACAATGCGGATATCAAATGGCAACAGAAAAGATAACCTCTTCTTCTGAAACAATTACTGCTGGTAGACTTGGAGATAGAACTATAGAAAATAAAATGGTTGTACTTGGCTCGGCACTTGTTTTTGATAATGCAGATGTTGATAAATACAATTACTAATATCCTATAAATAAATTTTATTTGTTAATTATTCAGGAGCAGGCAGATCGTGCCTGTTCCTGAAAATTTAAGGAGATGATTCAAATGACTTCCAAAGAAAGAGTGTTAAAGGCTTTCAAAAAACTTCCAGGTGTGGTTGACCGCGTTCCTGTGCAATTTGACCTTTGTAGGCAGTTGACTGATTATTTTGCTCAAAAATACAATATTGAATCAGATTATACTGTTTCATACTATGAAGATCTGACTTACAGAATATCTGCTAATGATATTCGAACGGCTATGGGAAGTGATTGCATAGTTGTAGGTGGTGAAATACGTCCAGATTTTATTTCGGAGATAATATCTGATAATGTAAGTACAAATGAATTTGGGATGCATATGAAACCAACTCCACTTTATATGGAAGTAGTTAAATGTCCATTGGAAGAAGCCGAAACTGTAGAAGATATTGAAAATTACGATTTCCCCGATGCATATGCACCAGGGCGTTTTGAAAAGGCCAAGAGAGACATAGAAAGATATGGTAAAGATTACTTTGTTATCGGAGATGTTGAAATTACGTTGTTTGAAATGGCCTGGCATCTAACCGGTCTTGAGAAATACATGGTAGATATGGCTTGTGAAGAAGAGTATATTGATGCTCTTAACGATAAAGTAGAAGAATGGTCTACAGGCCTTGCTTTGCAATTGGTAGATCTGGGAGTAGATGCGATATGGTTTGGAGAAGACCTTGGTAGCCAGACTTCTATGCTGATTTCTCCCGATATGTGGAGAGATATTTTCAAACCTCGATATGAAAGAATGATAAAAAAGCTTCGCGAAAAAAATCCTGATATAATAATTATAATTCATTCTGATGGTGCCGTTGCTCCACTGATTGATGATTTTATTGAACTAGGAGTAGATGTATATAATCCAGTTCAGCCTAATGTACCAGGGTCAGATCCCAAAGAGTTAAAGGACAAATATGGCGATAAAATCAATTTCTTTGGCGGTATTGACCAGCAAGAATTATTACCTAGAGGAGATTTTTTGGAAATTGAAAAAGAGGTAAAATCCCGTGTGAATATTCTAAATGATAACAATGGATATCTTTTAGCACCTGCTCATATTATTCAAGCAGATGTTAAACCAGAAACTGTTGAAAAAGTAATTCAATTGGCAAAAGCATTATAATTATTTAGTTAAGGCGGTGTTTTCTGAGCATTGTTTTCAGTAAATGCCGCCTTGTTTTTTTGATTTTCTATTCGTTATAAAAAGCAGTTTTTAGGACTGAAAGCATGCGAAGGGCATAGTCCAAAGTATCCTGGCTCAAAATGGTATGATTTAAATCGCTCTCATTTAAACTGTCTAAGATATCCATTTGCTGTAGTGTTTTTTGATCAATTGCTTCAAAAAGCAGTACTAAGACAGCAAGAGCATCTTTTTGATTTATGTTATTTTTCCATAATGTTTGATCATAATTTTCGAGTAACAGTCTGTTTTGCATTCGCAATGCATAAATGATATCTTCAGCTTTTTTTCTTATGTCTAAAGGGGTTTTGGTTATATTTAGAATGAACCGAAAGTTTATTTGGTGATTTTGAGTATATTCATATTTCCACTTTAGAAATTCTTCCAGACGTGTGAATAAATCGTATGGCATTTGCTGGATAAATTTATCTAAAAGTTGCTGCATTTCCTTAAATACTTTTTCCAGGCAAGAAAGATAGAGCGTTTGCTTGTTTGAAAAATGATGAAAAATCAGACCTTTGGCTACTTTGGCGTTTTCTGAGATCATATTTGTTGAAGCTTTATCGTAGCCCTTAAAGGCAAATTCTTGTATGGCATATATCAGGATATGCTCTTTTGTTTGTTCGGTCTTATTCAAATCATTTTTCATTTTTTATGCTCCTCGTTAAACATCCTTATACGATTTAAGAATTCCTGTGGTTGATCGTAATTTGTAATATGCCCTGCATTAAGTATAACTTCTTTTTTTATTAATTCATTCTGGCCGATTATTGACCATGCTTTTTCAATTTCTTTGTTTATATCTTTGTCTTTTTCTCCTTGAAGCAAATATACAGGAATATTTATATCTCTTAATAATTGGATGTAATCGTAGTTCGAAAGATGACAGCGTAGCTGATATATTGTTCTGCATCTGGTATAGGCGATTTTTAAATCTTCGCTAAACCGCAACTGAGCGTCTTTCTTGTCTGTGGTTGCCTTAGAAATTGTTTTTGCCATCCAGTTAGGGAATCTTTCCGGTAAAAAAACATCTACTAACCAAAGTGCAGGTTTCATCAAAGTTAGAGGCAATGAAATCTTGGGGGATGTTCCAAAGGTTGTTATGCTACTAAATATATTTTGTTGCTGGCATACTATCTCAAGTGCTACAACTCCTCCCATTGAGCAGGCTACGACGTGACACTTCTGCCATTTGTGAGCTTTTATCCACTTGATTACGTCATGAGCTAGCTCTTGCATACTTACATCTTCAAATTTATTGCTCGATGGGCGGGTTGACTTGCCATGATCTCTTAGGGAAATAGAAGCTACAGAGTAGTTATCGATGAGGTTAAGATACTCATGTTCGAATTGCTGCAAATTACCGCCACAACCGTGAAGAAAAAGAATTTTAGGTTTATTTTCTTTTTCTTTCAGATAATACTCAATTTTATGTGTTTGTAGATCAAAATATAATTCCATATTAACCTCCCGAAATTTTAGTCTTCGCTATTTTAATTGTCAACTAGTAATATTTTGTCAGTTCTTTTATTTGTTTTGACCGAGTGGTCAATTTGTGTGCTTTGATATTAACATGTATTGACCGAGTGGTCAATAAGATATTTTATAACCCTGAAATTTTGGATACGCCTTTTCATATATATATATTTAGATTAAGCTAAAAATCCCTGACAACACCTACATTAGATGGATTGTCAGGGATTAATAAAAACTGATTATTTACGAGCAGTTAAAAGTTTATTGTATCTGGGTCGGTAGAAAAACCAACACATCCTTTTAAATCAGCTATAAGCTGGACATCTTCTTTATCAAGTTCAAAATCGAATACCTCGGCATTTTCTTTGATGCGTGAAGGCGTTGATGATTTTGGCAGGGGCAGGTAGCCTCTTTGCAAACTCCAGCGAATACAAATTTGAGCTATGGATTTATTATATTTTTCAGCTAGATCTTTCATTTCAGGTACGTTGAAGATTTCTCCGACTCCGAATGGACTATATGCTTCCAGCAGCATGTCATGTTTACGACAGTAGTCTACTACTTCGTCTTGAGTATCTCCTGGGCAAAGTCTGATTTGATTGACCATAGGAGTAATAGTTGCTGTTTTCATTAATTCTTCTATATGATGCGGGTGGAAATTACTTATACCGATACTACGAATTCGGCCTTCTTTGTATAATTCCTCAAATGCTTTCCATGTTCCAGCGTTTGCCTCTTGCCAATTATTGCGAAAAGCAATAGGGTTGGGCCAATGGATCAGAAAGAGATCCATGTACTCCATGTTTAATTTGCGCATTGATTTTTCGAATGCTGCCATTGTTTTATCGTAGCCGTGTTCGCTATTTGTCAACTTAGATGTAATGAAGATCTCTTTACGATCAATACCTGATTCTTTGACTGCTTTGCCTACACTGGTTTCATTGCCATAACCTTGTGCCGTATCAATATGACGATAGCCGGCAGCTATTGCTGCTTTCACTGAAGAAACGCAATCGTCACCGTCTGGATTTTGCCAAGTTCCAAAACCTATACAGGGAATTTCTACCCCGTTTGATAATTTGTAGTAATCACTTAATGATTTCATTGTCTTTCCTCCTTGAGCTCCTTGCTGTTAAGTGTTACGATTTCATTTTGTTTTACTTATTGGTTCGCAAATCTGTCTTAATGAAATCTGTTAACTGACTTTTCTTGACGAGTTGTCAGATTTATATATATTATGATCTTAAACCTTAATGTTAACTTTAAGTCAAGAGGTTTCATATTGGATATAAAATATATTCTCAACCAGCTATAAAAAGACAACTTTGAAAATTTTATGAAGAAGAGGAGGAAATTATTAATGGGATATACAGTAAAAGCTATGGCAGAAAAATCTAAATTGAGTCCACATGTTCTTAGATATTATGAGAAAGAGGGGCTTTTGCCGCATGTGAAGCGAACTAAAGGAGGAATTCGTCATTATTCTGATGAGGATCTGGAGTGGCTTGGTCTGATTTGCTGTTTGAAAAACACCGGGATGTCAATTAAACAAATCAGGGATTTTGTTGATCTTAGCTTGCAAGGTGAAGAAACTCTTAAGGATAGATGCGAGATGTTAATTGAGCACCGGCATGAAGTTGAAGCTCATATCAAGGAAATGAACAGGCATCTTGAGGTAGTTGACCATAAAATAGCTTATTTTTCGAATCAGTATAAGGAGTTTGTTTCGGATAAAAATAGATGAAAAGCTTCTGTGGAGGTATAAATTGAGAATAGTTATTATTGAGGACGAGGAGAGAGCCAGAAGAGGGCTGGTATCAATGTTACAGCTTCTGGATAACCGTTGTGAAATTGTGGCACAGGCGGCTGACGGCAGAAGAGGATTAGAGCTTATTTTAAAACTTAAGCCTGATCTGGTTTTTACTGATATTATGATGCCTATAGTGGATGGTCTGGAAATGATCAAGCTGGTTCGTTCGGAGAAACTTGATACTCGTTTTGTGATTATAAGTGCGCATGAGAATTTCGATTATGCAAAGGAAGCTATTTCACAAAGTGTGACTGATTATATAGTCAAGCCGGTTCTGGTAGAGGAAGTTGATCATGTTTTAAAGAAGGCTTTTAAAGCTATTGAACAAAAAGTCTTTGAGCATTCATCTCAACAAATGCAGCAAAAAACAGAGCTATTATCGTCTGGTAAAGAATGTCATCCAGCGATTCATAAGGCTCTTGATATTATCTCCAACGAATATGCAGCAAAATTAACGCAGGACGAACTGGCACAGCGGCTTAGGATTACGCCGGCTTATTTTAGCTATCTTTTTCACAGAGATGTTGGTGTTACTTTTTCGACTTATCTAAAGCGTTACCGCATAGATATTGCTGCCAGTCTCTTAAAAGACAAGCAGATGAAGATTTATGATGTGGCAGCTATTACTGGTTATACGGACACGAAATATTTTTGCCGTGTTTTTAAGGAAATTATGAACTGTTCACCAACAGAGTATATGCGAGGTGTGTGTGAAGTAGACAAATAAAAGGCGTTTTTTTGATATTTTTATGTTTTGTTTGCTGAATATCTAAAAATAATCTACTGTTTGTAAAAATGTCTCTGATAATTATCCACCCATTAAAAATTCATAGGTTTTTTCGATTTAATCAAAACTCTAGAATTAGAGACACCAGACGTTTACAAATTTATGGGAGGGTAAATCTAATGAAAAAGAAAAGTATTTTAATTATTTCTATTTGCATGCTTCTGATTATGTCATTATTTGCTGGTTGCGGCGATAATGGCAGCACAACACAGCAAGGTGGAGGCAATGGTAACGGTGCAGAGACCACTTCTGGTGACTCTGCAGGCGGCGATGACAAAATAACTCTGGATTTGTGGCATTATTTTGGAGAACATGAGCAAACAGTTTTCGATGCGATGATTGAAAAATACAACAATGAAAATGACAAGAATATCAATGTTGTGGCAACTTTTGTTGCTAGAGAAGATTTAATGAAACAGTATACAATGGGCGCTGTTTCTGGCGAATTACCTGATCTGGGTATGGTTGATAATCCAGACCATGCTTCTTTTACCACTATGGGCGTTTTCCAGGATATTACTGATTTGGTAAATGGCTGGGGGCAGGTTGATCAATTTTTTGAAGGCCCTCTGAAGAGCACAACTCTTGATGGTAAAATATATGGTTTGCCTCATAATTCTAATTGCCTGGCTCTGATTTATAATAAAACAATGTTGGCAGATGCAGGTGTGGATGTACCTGAAACCTGGGATCAGCTAATGGCTGCTGCCGAGAAATTAACACAGGGCGATACTTATGGACTAGCTATATCGGCTGTTAAAAATGAAGAAGGTACCTTCCAGTTTATGCCATGGTTTATTTCGGCAGGTGGTTCTATTGAGGATCTTTCTTCTGATGAATGTGTTAATGCCCTGTCCTTTTTGACGGATATGATAAATAACGGCTATATGTCCAAGGACGTAATAAATTGGACACAGGCTGATGCTAATTCTCAATTTATCGGGGGCAAAGCTGCAATGCAAATTAACGGGCCGTGGAATATTGCAAATATCCAAAATGATGCTCCGGATTTAGATTTTGGTGTGGCCTTAGTACCAAAAGATAAAGTACATGCTTCTGTTCTTGGTGGAGAGAATTTTGGCATATGTGCAGGTGCTCCACTTGAAGAGAGTTTTGATGTCCTATCTTTCCTGATGAATAAAGAAAATGTAGCGGATTACTGTGAAGCAGGAGGTAAATTCCCTCCACGAGCAGATTCTATGGATCTGAAAGATATATGGACAAATGACCCTGTTTTCAGTGTTTTTGCAGAAGGTATGCAGTATGCTATGCCTCGTGGTCCTCATGCACGTTGGCCGGAAATCTCAGATGCTATGTCAACTGCAATGCACGAAGCTTTTACCGGAACAAAAACAGCAGAACAGGCTATGGCTGATGCTGCTGAAAAAGTCAATGAAATTATGAATTGAATGATTTATTCTATCCAAATTCTAAGTTGAATTTATTTCTATAATTAAATATGAAGACCGGGATGATCCCTGGAACATCCCGGTTTTAACTAAAGGAAGGGGAAGAATAAATGCATAAACTGCTTAGCAGCAGGTCGCGCGAGAACAGATCAGGATATTTATTTATTCTGCCGGCATTGCTTTACATGATTTTTTTGATTGGTTATCCGCTGATTTACAATTTTAATCTTTCACTTAAAAATCTTGATGTCATGACTTTTCGTGGTGACAGCTCTGTGTATGTCGGTCTGGAAAATTATCAAACTCTTTTGGCAGATCCTGTTTTTATGCAGGCTTTAAGACAAACTTTTGTATTTACTGTCTGGTGCCTGATTTTCCAATTTTCGTTTGGGTTTGTACTGGCTTTGTTTTTTAGCAAAAAATTCCCTCTGGCAGGTCTGATTCGCGGTACCATACTTGTTGGTTATATGATGCCAATGTCAGTTACTGCTTTGGTTTTTAAAAATATGTTTGCTACTGGCACAAATGAAGGTGTAATTAATTATATTCTCTCGGTAATTCGATTGGTGGACTCAGCTAGTCCTATTGGCTGGCTGATTGGTCAGAATGAAGCTATGTGGGCTGTTATAATTGCAAATTGCTGGGTTGGAATTCCTTTCAATATGCTGCTTTTGACTGGTGGTTTAAGTGGAATACCTGAGGATATATACGAGTCAGCTACCATTGATGGTGCAAATAGCTTTAGACGTTTTATTCATATTACTTTGCCTTTGCTTAAACCGGCAATTCTGTCTGTTTTGATGTTAGGGTTCATTTATACATTTAAAGTGTTTGATTTGATTTTTGTAATGACCAAAGGTGGGCCATTAAACGCTACACAGGTTCTTTCAACGTATTCTTATAGATTGTCTTTTAGTGAATATAGATTTTCTATGGGTGCGGCCGGAGCTGTAATTCTGTTTCTTTGCCTTATGGTTGTGGGACTTTTCTATTTGTGGCTGGTGCGTAATGAAGAAGCAAATTAAAGGCGATGTTCTTTATATTAAGCTTTTAAGGGGGTTAAGGCATGATGTCTGAAATCATAACCAAACATAAAACAGGACATAGTCGATTTTCTTCTTATATGTCTTCTGCTACAATTCGCAGAAAAATTATTTTGATGATTGTGGGTTTAATTACAGGATTAATTTTTCTTTTCCCGCTTTATTGGCTGGCAATAAATTCGTTTAAAACAGATTTAGAAATTTTTTCAGGGCTAACATTTTATCCGCATATTTTTACGGTTAAACCATGGGTTGAACAATTGACTAGTCGAGATTTTCTTGCTTCATTGAGAAACAGTTTCTTTATTGCGACAATATCAATGATGATTTCTTTTGTTCTGGGAGTGTCGGCTGCTTATGGTCTGGCAAGATTTGCTATCAAGGGAAAGGCAATGGTGCTTTTGGTTTTTCTCGTTACCCAGATGATGCCTTCATCTCTTTTGTTGACACCACTTTTTCTGACTTTCTCGAGATTTAATTTGTTGAATTCATACAGTGCTCCGGCAATGGCGATTGCTTCTGGATCGGTACCATTTATTGTTATTACACTAAGGCCATATTTTTCAAGATTGCCAAAATCTCTTGATGATGCAGCACGTATTGATGGTTGTAGTGTGTTTGGATCTTTCATCAGAATTATGCTGCCGATTATAAGAACCGGCTTGATTACGATTATAGTTATAAGCTTCTTGCACGGCTGGAATGATCTAATCTATTCCATGACCTTTAATGTGAATGACAGTATGCGACCGCTTACTGCAAATATATACAAGTATATGGATAAATATGGTACTAAATGGAATTACATAATGGCCTATGGTATGATTCTCGTCATACCGGTTACTCTTATGTTTACATTCCTTCAAAAATATATTGTCGGAGGATTGGCTGCAGGTGCTGTTAAGGAATAGAGTTTAGATAAAGGACTTGATTATTTTGAGTTCTCAAAAGCTTTTGTTGGAGGACGGGATAGTGAATTTATTACATTGTGTAAGAGAGAAGTTTGCTTCCAGTCTGATGTTTAAGCTGATGATTCCTTTGATCATAGTTGCTTTGGCTATCAGTGCAGTTTTTACCATTGTAACAATTGGTTTTAATGCCCGGTATCTTGAAAATATCACTGAGAGTATGCAGGAACAGACCTTAACAGCTCAGACCAGTTCGGTTTCACAAACAATGAGAGCATATTACAATGTATTCTTTTCTCTGGCGGTTGATAAAAAATTACGTGAGATTGTATATGATTCTGAAAGTGGTACTCCTTCTGAATTAATTAACAGACGCGCAACTGATATTTTTAAGGAATATATGTTGATGGATTCTGATGTGATTGCTATACACGTAGTTACTCCGCAAGACAGAACAATCGGCTATAACCGATCAAATCAAACCAAAAGCGCATTATGGCAAGATCAAACAAGATTAGATAATGTAGTTTCTATTTGCAGTGATGATTATCAGATCAAGTTTGTGCCCGACAATAGATTGTTAAATCCTTATAATGAACCTATTTTTCATATTGCTATAGGATTATGGGATTTTTTCAATGAAAGATCTTATGGAACTCTGATTATGACAATGCGCGCCCGTAGTCTGGGGGCTGCTTTGGCTGCAAAAGAAACGTCTGGTGTTAAAGCTGCTCAGAGCGCTATTATCTCAGGTAGAGGCGAATACCTTGTTCATTCAGATCAGAGCAAAGTAGGTGGTAATCTTGCAGATGAACAAGAAAGTAGATATAGGGTTATAAAACTTGCAGATACGGGTGCATATGATATTCGCATAGTTAATATTTATGACAGCTGGCATCTGATGTCTACGGTTTTTCTCTATAATCTGATTATGCTAGGTTCGATAATTGCTATTCTGATGCTATATCTGCTTGTTACAACAGGCATACTAAGAAAATTTTATAAGTCTCTTTGCAGATTGATAAAAGGAATTGGAGGTGTTGAACAAGGTAATCTTAATATTAGTGTTCAAGTATCAGAAAAGGATGAAATTGGTCAGATAACAGTTGCTTTTAATAATATGGTGTGCAGTTTAAAAGAATTGGATGAAAAGCGTAAGCAAGAAAATTGTGGCAAGCTTGCTGCTTTGAATTTGCAGCATAAGGCTGAGATACTAGCTCTTGAATCTCAGATAAATACACATTTTCTTGCAAATACTATAAATATGATTAGCTATACTGCAATAGATCAGGGAAATAACGAAGTTGCAAGATTACTTAAGGCTCTTTCAAATATTTTGAGATATACATTTGAGAAATCAACCAAACCTATGACTGTGCGAGATGAGTTAAGACATTTGGATCAGTATCTGTTATTACAAAAGGAAAGACTTGGTAAGAAATTCGATTATATTATTAATGCTGATGAAGATGTTCTGGATGACTATATCCGCAAACTTATCATACAACCTTTTGTTGAAAATTCAATTTTACACGGTTTTGCCAATACAGTTAGTCAGGGTCTGTTAGTAATAAAGGTAAAAAGATTTCGCCAAAATGGTATCGCAATATCTATAGAGGATAATGGACAAGGACTTAGAACTAGTCAACTGGAACATATACGCAAGATTTTTAATCAGCATAAATTACCTCAGACAATGGGAATAGGTATTGAAAATGTAGTTTATCGCGTTAATCGCTATTACGAAAATCCTAGGCTTTATATTAATAGTTCAATTAAAAACGGCACGCGTATTGTAATGATCCTGCCACAGTTAAGAATTAATGATGAAGATAATTTTTGCTAAACAAAAAAATAACGGAGGATAATAAAAATGAATGGCATGATAGAAAATTTTAAAACATATTCAATGTTCGCTAAAGAGGGGAATCGTCTGGTTTTCCGTTATGATGCAGAAACCGTTTGGCTTGAGGCGTGGGGGGCAAACAGCCTTAGAGTAAGATCTGCTAAAATTCCAGAAATGCCGTTAAGAGATTGGGCTCTTATGCCAGCTCAGACGAATAGCAAAGTAGAAATTTTGATTAAAGATGATTTTGCTTCAATCACAAATGGTAAGATAAAAGCTGTCATTACGGCAATGGGGAAAATGGCTTTTTATAATGACAAAAACGAGCTTATTTTAAATGAATATTTAAGGAATCGCAAAGATCTAACTGTAGATTACTGTTCAGCACTTGAAATTGAAGCGCGTGAATTCAAACCGATTATAGGTGGTGATTATGAATTAAGCGTGAGATTTGAGTCTGTAGATCCCAAAGAAAAAATTTATGGAATGGGTCAGTATCAGCAGCCTTATCTTGATCTCAAAGGTGCTGATCTGGAGTTAGCACATCGTAATTCGCAGGCAAGTATACCATTTTATATTTCAAGTTTGGGATATGGTTTTCTCTGGAATAATCCTGCAGTAGGACGTGTTACTTTTGGTAAAAATATAACGACGTGGCTGGCAAAATCCACGGATATAATGGATTACTGGATCACAGCAGGCGATACACCAGCAGAGTTGGAAGAAGCATATGCCGAGGTAACTGGAAAAGTTCCTATGATGCCAGATTTTGCTACTGGTTTCTGGCAATGCAAGCTTCGTTATCAGACTCAGGAAGAGCTTCTGGAAATAGCGCGCGAGTATAAAAGAAGAAAATTACCAATTTCTGTTATAGTTGCAGACTTTTTCCATTGGCCGCTACAGGGTGATTGGCGCTTTGATCCAACATATTGGCCAGATCCAGATGCTATGATCAAAGAACTTAAAGAAATGGATATTGAGCTGATGGTTTCAATATGGCCTACCGTTGATTATCGTAGTGAAAATTTTGAAGAGATGATGCAAAAAGGTTATTTGATAAGAACAGAAAGAGGCATGCGAGTCAGCATGGATTTCCAAGGCAATACAATTCATTATGATGCGACTAATCCTGGTGCTCGTGATTTTATATGGCAGAAAGCCAAGAAAAATTATTATGATAAAGGTGTGAAAATTTTCTGGCTTGATGAAGCAGAACCAGAATATACCGTCTATGATTTTGATAATTATAGATATTATCTAGGGTCTGATTTGCAGGTTGGAAACATTTATCCATTTATGTATGCAAAGACTTTCTTTGACGGTATGCAGGCAGAGGGACAGGAGAATATTATTAATTTATTAAGATGCGCATGGGCTGGAAGTCAGAGATTTGGAGCTCTTTTGTGGTCAGGTGATATTCATTCAAGCTTTATAAGTTTTCGAGATCAGTTTGCAGCTGGTTTAAATACCGGTTTAGCAGGGATGCCATGGTGGACTACGGACATAGGCGGGTTTCATGGGGGCGATCCTGAAGACCCACAATTTAGAGAGTTACTTATAAGATGGTTTCAGTGGGGAACTTTCTGCCCGGTTATGCGATTGCATGGTTTCCGTGTCCCTGAACAACCACAGGTAGGGACAACCGGAGGTGCAACCTGTTTGTCAGGAGCTGATAATGAGGTCTGGAGTTTTGGTAATGAAGCTTATGATATTCTCAAAAATTATCTGGAATTAAGAGAAAAACTCAGGCCATATGTAACTTTACAGATGGAACAGGCTCATAAAAAGGGTACTCCTGTTATGCGACCGCTATTTTATGATTTCCCTGAAGATAAACAAGCCTGGGAATGTGAAGATGCATATATGTTCGGACCGGATATTCTTGTTGCTCCTATTATGTATGAAAACATGAAAAAACGACAGGTATACCTGCCCGAAGGTTCTGATTGGGAAAATGCCTGGACAGGGGAAGAATTAAAAGGTGGTAATTTTGTAGAAGTGAATGCGCCATTAGACTTAATACCCGTATTTGTAAAAAAAGGATCAGGAGCAGAAGTATATTTTAAGAAGTAAATAGTTATCTGGTAAAAAGTTGTATTTTGTGTTTGAAAATTAAATTAAGGAAATATATTAAAAGGGTGGATCGTTAGATCGCCCTTTTAATATACTTTGAAGCTGCTATACTGCCCATTTTCTATCCGAAGTAAAAGAAACGGTGATCCATTTATCTAGCTTTATTGTTTCCATCATCTGCAAAATCTCTTCCCTTACCCGGTCCTGATCCTGTATGGAAGAGATTAAAGTTTTCTCATCAACAACAAAATCAATTTCAATCCACAAAAGTTTGCGCCCTTGAGAAATTCTGAGAAATGTTTCGTTAAAAAGATATTTGTTTTCGATATGCATAATTATTTCTTTTAGCTTTGTAGCAAGATCTCCTTCCGGTGACATTTTAAGTACTTCTTTTAGGGCTTTTTTTATTGCAGTAACTGGAACTTTAACAAAGAAAATACTAAAAATAACTACAACCGAGGGATCCACATAGTTTAAATAATTGGTAAAAAGTTGAAAATAATTTAGAACATAAACAAGTGTGAAAGTTACTAATACACCTAAGCTGGCATATGTATCAAAAAGCCATTGAGATGCTTCTGCAATTAGGAGTCCAGAATTGAGCCGTTTTGATTTTCTTTTCAAATAAATATACATAATAAGACAGCCTACACTTGAAAAAAGAGCATAAATAATTGCAATATCTGCGTCGACTGATCTGCCACCGGTAAATAACGAAAAAACAGAAGCTATGAATGCAGCTGCAAGCAGAATTAAAATTGTCGTATATTTTACAATAATAACCAGAGGTTCAACTATTGATTTCCCAAAAGGAAATTTTTTCCAGTCATTTTTGGCTATAAACTTTGCAGCAAAAAGTGATAATGAAGATAACATTACGCTGATAAAAGAATATACCCCATCAAAAATTATGACATATGATTTTGCGATTAATCCTATCAATATGCCAGCAACCGCAAATATGACAGCTGATATAACTGAATGGAAAAGCAATTTTTTTTCTTTTAATATAGTTTTTGACATAATATCTTTTAAGTTATCAGCAGTATTTTGTTATTACTAATAACTTTGGTTTCCCCTTTCAAATAATTTCACTAAAAATAGTTTTATGAAATAGCATTGTATATAAAATGTTTAATTAGTTCTTTGGAATGCGCTTCCTCTGATGCTTCTGGTCTAAACAAATATAATTGTTCAGCTCCATGTTCCAATAATCCTATAATATAGTTGGATAAATGATCTAATTCATATACCTCGTTTATTTCCCCCTGTTTTTTATAAATCATTAGTTTTTCGCTGAGCCATTGATAATAGGGGGTATACAGTTTTTCCCATTCATCAAAGACTGCGTAGTGAGCGGTTCCTGAATAACAAAAACCAATTAGAGATTTATGTTTTAAAGTCATCCTGTAAACCATGTCTGTGAGCATTGAGACAAAATCTTTAAGTGTTGTGTCCAGAGTCCAATTTAGACTATTTGTTTCTGACAAAATATCATCTAATATGTACTTGGCTATGCCTAGAACTAATTCGCTTTTGGATTTAAAATACAGGTAAAATGTACCTTGTGCTACCCCTGCTTTTTTTACAATTTGAGAAACTGAGGTTTTTTCAAATCCATTATCTGTCATCAGATCAACAGCCGCCCACAATATAGCATCTTTTTTTGTTTGCCCCATAAATGCTCCTTAATTTTATAGTTCTGCTATTAAAAACAAAATATTTTGATCAAAATATGTTAAAGTTAAAAACTAGCACCGACACAATGACTGACTGTCAGTCATTGTGTCGGTGCTATTCTATCACATGTTCTCATGTTTGGCAAAAAGCCTATTATTGTCTGTCACTTAGTGCGGGGCAATAAGTGACAGACATATGCTTAGTCAGCCACTGTTACGAAGCAATTAGGGTATAAATAATTTACACATATTCATTTAATGATTTATGTGGGTAGACATTGTTTGGCATTTTTTCTGTCGTTACATAACCAGGTTCTGCATTTATGAGTGCTGGGATTCGATTTATAAGATTTGAGCAGGTTAATTCAACTGTAGCAGGGCGATTTACATTGATTGTTGTTTCTGGTTCGCCATGAAAAGTCCAGTCGTTTCTGTCAAAATCTTCCGGTGAGTAAACATTTCCCACGCATTCTGTTTCAAGAGTGATTCCTTCTTCGGTTTCGGTTATAACTATCGCTCTCATACCTGTCGGTTGTCCTGCTTTTATAGTTAGACCTAATGTTGAAGAGTATAAATCTTTATCATATTTGGTAGGAATACATTTTTGCACCTGAGAAGTGGCTGTTAGTCCTAATTTACTGCAAATCCAACCATTTTGATTCCACATGTAGCTAGGTACATATTCGCCGCTTTCGACTAATTTTTTTTGATCTTCAGAACTGTACTCGTTATATTTGCCTATTTCCTGATCAAATTCTTCTATAGACAAACCTGCGCCATGACCTTTTGCCAGAGCGATTCCATAATCCTCTACATTATAGCTGCTACTGCCGGTTATCTTAGTAATTTTCTGCATAGAACCGGCTAGTGTGTCAATAAGAACACCCCAGTACATATCAGGATAGCCACTTCCAGCAAGGGTTATACCATTTTGTTTTGCCAGAGTATCTAATTCTTTGGTAATTGCTGGAGAAGAATTCCATGGATAAATCGCTTCTTCACAGGTTGAAATAGCATTGACACCATTCTTTGCACAGACTGCAAAAGCATCTTTTATATCTGCAAGAGTACTCATCGTTGCAACCACACAGACGTCTGGTTTTAATTCTGCGAGTATTGTATCTGCCTGATCGGCGCTTGAAACAACAATTCCTGTTTTGTTCAGGCCTGCTATTTCACCAATATCTTTGCCGATGACATCAGGATTTACATCGAAAGCTGCCACAATTTCAACGTCTTTTTCCAGCATATAGCGAATTAAATAAACGCTCATTTTACCGCAACCATACTGAACTGCTTTGATTTTTCTATCCATTGATAATACCTCCTAAAAAATAAATTAACTTGTGCTTCTTAACGCACTCAAATTGAGTCTACACCTTTGTGCTGGAAAAAGGTCAAGCAGAAAAGTGAAGGAAGTAAAATTAATCTTTTATTAATGGCTTGGCTTTTCAAAATTAGCTATCTGCGAACTGGTATTTGGATCTTATACATAATATTTCTTGGTGCTGAGGCAAAGCCAGGAAATTCTTTGATAACTTCACAAATATAGTCACCTGCAGGCTTATAACCAGATCTTTTCAATTCAAACAAAAGTTTTTGGGCACAATCTTTTTCTTTTTCGAAATCATCATTGCACATACATAAATATAGTGATTCAGGCAAAATTTCTAGATTGCCTGGTCCGTCATAATCTTTTTCCACAAAGAAAAAAACTTCGTCTGAGTACAAATTTTCGCTTCCCAGATGCTTCTGTCGAATTATGGTGCCAACATTACAGAAATAACTTGCAGGTAGTTTGTTTTCTACCAGGCAAGTTTTTAATTCGCGCAACATTAATTCATATCCGGAAATATCTTCTTCAAAAAGATTAATACGGGTTTTTTGTGTAAAAATCAGTCTGTTCTGCATATATTCATAGAATAAACTGCAATCTCTTGGCAAAAGTTTACAATATTTATAATTGCTAATCATTCTGGCAATTGAATCATGGCTTCGTTTTAAAAGTTTTATGCTGGTTTCAACGTTAGCAAGCTGTGATTGCAGCATTTTGCAGATTTCATCGGAGTCTTTTAGATTAAGATAATAACGTATTTTGTGTAGGGGGAGTTCACATGATTGAAGGTACTGTATCATGTCAAGTTTTGCACACTGATTAATATGATAATAGCGGTAGCCTGTTTTGGGATCTGTGAAAACAGGCCGCAACAAATCTTCGCGGTCATAATGCCGCAAAGTTTCTGTTGTTACATTATTCAGTTGAGCCATTTGCCCAATAGTTAATTTTTGAATATCCATTTTCTAAAAGCAAGTCTTTCTGCTTCTCTTTAATGAGACAAAATCACTACAAAAACTTTCAAGAGTTACTCAAATCATTATAGCAGATTTGTATTGTCTGTTAATGCTTGTTTTTGCGGCATTATTTATCATCATGTAGTTTTCTTATAAGCATATAGTAATACTCTATATCCTTTTCAAGCTCTACTGTTCTTATATTCTGACTAAGATCGAAATTGAAATTTTGTTCAACTATTTCAATTAAACCATGATCTTCAATAGAGGCAGCTTGTTTTGTGAAAAGAATATTGCTACCTAGATTTGTTGTTAGATCGTAACCTTTTGTGCCTGGTTGGCTTCCTTCTTTTTCATAAAAATCATGACTGCCTCGTTGTTCCAGACTGATAGTTAATTCAGTAGTTTGAGCAGCCGGAATGGTTATATCAAAGGTAAAATATATAATGCGATCTATACTTTCTGCTTCGGAGAAAATATCTTCCATAAAACCGTCACTATAACGATCAGTTGATTTTTCTGATAAAAGCCCATGATTTTGCATTAA
Organism: Ercella succinigenes; assembly: GCF_900002895.1. Classification (NCBI taxonomy): domain Bacteria; kingdom Bacillati; phylum Bacillota; class Clostridia; order Eubacteriales; family Oscillospiraceae; genus Ercella; species Ercella succinigenes. Next base: position 28,360 of record NZ_CDHP01000012.1, read on the forward strand.
ATCGTAGGAGGCTTCCATTATGAGTTCAAACCTAAGATCTGCAGGCAAAATTTCGGTTCCATACATTTCCGGGTTTTCATCATAATTACTAAATATATTAAGATGTACCTGCATTAATTCACGCAGTACTGAATCGAGTGTTGTTTTTGAACGTGTCATATCTGTGGTTATTTCCATCTCAGTTCCTTTATTAAATCCTAAATTTTCATAACCTTGAATCTCGATATCAGAAATATCCCCTCCTAAGACAATAAGACAGAATCTTTCGTCATATAGTTTTAATCTTTCATCATTTGGTAAAAAGAATCCCTTGGTGTATTTGTTGTCTCCTGCATATTCCATACCATTAAATCCATAGGTTATAACTTGGGCATTTTCATCTAATTTATAGGAAATAGCAAGGCTGGGAGCTTCTCCTTCACCGCTTTCTATAACAAAGTTTGAAAAATCATAGACAATAACCTCTTGATCAATAGCAGAGATATTTTGATTTTGTAAGGCTTGCTTCAAGTAACTACCATCTTCTAGTAATTGTTTGTATCCCAACCAGTTATCAAGATGTAAAAGGTTAAAGGTACTATCGTCATTTTCTATTGGTGATCCCCAGACACCTGTGAAACTGCCGCTGTATTGACCAAGCATTATTTCAGAATTAACTTTATGACCATCTAAGTTTATTGCCAGAGGTTTTTCCATCAATTCTCTTAAAGAGGCGGTATAAGGATAGATCGCTTTGACGGTTATATCAGTAGTCGTTTCATTTTTCAGTTTGTAGCTGTCTGTCACATTAGCGGAAGTTCTGGAAGTTGTTTGTTCAATTATTTCAGAGTCGTTGCTTGTACCTGATTCATAATACTCGACCACATCCCTATATGGAGTAAAGTCGTACACAACATTTCTCTCTGCGGTTATGTTTTGATTTTTTTCCATAAATGTCAGGGGTAAAACAGGCCCTTCATAGAACATATAGGTTCTGCCGTCGGTGGTGCCACCACCGCTTTGGGCGCCGCCTATACCAAATAACCCCATTTTATATGCTCCCCAAATACTACCTAGTGCAAGAATGCAGCAGCATGCAGCAATTGCGACATTATATATAGTTTTTCTTTTTTTGTTTTTTGTTTTATGAGGTTGATTTAAACTGTTTAAATCTGAAAAATTGTCATATTCAATAATCAGTTCGTCGTTTACGTGTCCGATTGCATTTAGTAAAAATTTTGCATTCATATCTCATATCCTCTTTCTCTTAAATATTGTACAAGACTATTTCTTAGCCGATATAAAAGAACAGACAGATGGGATTTTGACATTCCTAATTTTAGCGCTAGTTCAGAAAGACTTATAAAGTAGAAATAGCGTCCGACGAATGCCAATCTTTTTTTTGCAGGCAATGTCATCAAAAAAACACTGATTTCAGTTGCTATTTCTTTTGTTTCAAGTATCTGATCGGCAGGGTCAGATTCAGATATTATTTGCAGAGAACGTCTTTTGCCAGAGCTTTGAATCGATTTTTCCAACTCATCTAAAGACAATTCAACCTCGCCACCGCCTCTTTTGCCAGCATTACGTGAATCGAGCTTGTTAAGTGACAAATTACGGGTAATCTTTCCGAGCCATACCGATAAACGGGATGGCTTTGCAGGCGGTATTGCGTTCCAGGCACGAAGCCATGTATCATTTACACATTCATCCGCATCTTCTTTGTTGCGAACAATACGTATAGATATAGAATGACAGTATTTGCCATATTGAATCTCTGTTTCTGAAATCGCATCTTCGTTTCTTTCCCAATATAAACCGATGATCTCTTGATCCCCCATTATTAGTACCTCATATTTCATAAATCTGTTCTTTTAGGTCTTCAAATATATAGACAGAAAATAATCCGGCTCATTACAAAAACTGTCAAATTTTTTTGCAAGTTACTTTTTTATACCGGCTTTATCAGAATAAAATTCGGTATCTTATAAATAGTATATATAATTCTTTAAAATTTGGGGAAAATACAAAAATATGAGAGAATTGATTGATAAAATGTGATTTGTTATCATTTAAGTTAGATTTCTAAATGCGTTTTCTTTCAATATAAAAGATATCAAAGGAGTTTTTATGTTGCAGTCAAAAGTGCAAATGCCTCCTCTAAACATTCAGACAATCAGAAGAACAGAATTAATCGCCAAATGTAGTGATTTAGCGATAGGTATTAATGGGTTTGATAAAAAAACAACCTTGCTTATTGCTCCTGCCGGATATGGTAAAACAGTTTTTTTGCAAGACTGGCTGTCAAAACAACCCCATAGGGTTATCTGGTGTACTCTTTCAGAAAGTAATGAAGAGGCTTATGAAGCTTTAAAAACACTTGTTATGGCGGTAAAATTTGTTTTTCCTGAAATTTGCACATCTGCATTTGCTTTGCTTGAAGAAATGATTATCATACGAAATGATGAAGATAAAATCATGCAGGTAGCAAATCAGATTATAAATGAAATGATGTCGGTGGAAGAACCTGTTTATTTTGTCTTTGATGACTATCACGTAATTAAAAAAACTCAGACACATTTACTTTTTGCGCATATTATTGAACAAATGTCCCCGATGATTCATGTTATTATTGCCGATAGATTTGTGCCTCCTTTTCCCGTGCTTAAATGGCAGGCGAAAAATATGGTCAGATGTATCTCTGCTGAAGATTTTAAATTTTCTTTTAATGAAACTGAATGCTTTGTAAAACAAATTTATCGGGCGAACTTTACCTCTGAACAAATGGAATTGCTTTATGAAAAAAGTGAAGGCTGGATAACCGCAGTTATCCTATTTTTGATAGGGATCGAACAAACTGCCGGCAATCTTAATATTGAAGCGTATTTGGCTGGTATTCAGGGAAATCAGGAACAGATACTATCTTATATTACCAGTGAGTTTTTTGATCATCTGGATGAACCGGTTCAGCAGCTGATTATAAAATCTTCAGTTTTTGAAGAATTCTCAGAAGATATGCTGATAAAAATTCTTAATAGTGAAGAAGTAATTAAATCTCTAAGATTATTAAAAAAGCATCAGCTTTTTATTGTTGAACTAGATAATGAAGGTAAAAGATTTAGATATCATTATTTGATGAAATCGTTGCTTGATCAAAAGTTTAAAAATCTTTCTTCCGATGAAATCGTGAATATAAGAAAAAAAGCAGTAGTATATTTTTTAGAAAACAAGATGTATTCCCAGGCGCTGGAACAGACTTATAAAGTTGGTATAACAACCCAGGTTGCACAAATAATGGATGAATACTGTAATCAAATACTTGAGTCAGGAGGTGCTTTAACTCTTGTTGAAGGCTTAAAACGAATTGACGATGCTACTTTTGATAAATTTCCCATGCTGAAACTCGTGAGGATATTTTTGCATCTGGTCGTTTACGGCAAAGGTGATCTTCATGAAGATTTGGAAGAAGCTGAGCTATTTTATTACGAGGATGAGAAAAAAAACATATTGTATAAAGGAGTTTATAATGTTGTAAAATGCTTAACCCTTATATATGAAAACAGACTTGAAGACGCTTATAAACACGCTGATACAGCGCTCGAACTGCTTCCGGACGAACCATATTTCTGGCGAATGAGTGTAGCTGTTATGTGCGGTGATGTTATGGTATTTTCTGGTTTGCCAAATAAAGGCTATTACTATTATTTGCAGGCACATAATAGTAACATTGCTGGCAGGCATCATTTCTTTACAATGTCCACAGGGATAAAAGCAGCCTATGCACTGCATAATATGGGGTCGCTTAATGATATGGGAAAAATATTGGATGATATGCTTATGCTTGCAAAAGAAAAGGGTTATGAAAAAACATCTAAAGCAGGTGCAACATGGGCATATTATGGCTTGTTTTTATTTGAAAAAGGAGATATGGAAGCAGCTAAAAGATCTATAGAGAGAGGAAAAAGACTGGCAAAAAGCGAACCGCTTTTTTATGCATGGACTTTATTGGTAAATGTTGAGATTTTAGTTGAAGAAGGTGATTATAAGGGTGCACTTATGTTAATACAAGAACTGCAATCATATGATCGAAATTCTAATTTAAATCACCTTATTAAATTTGAAACAGCAGCCTATAAAGCTTTTGTACTGGCAAAATTGGGTTTGCAGTCTGAAGCTTTTGATAACTTCAATGAAATAGGCATTGACCTGGAAGATTCCATAACACCAGACAAAATAAAAGGATATCTGCTTAAATTAGAGATTGCTGTAGATCATGGTAATTTAGCACAGAAAACTTTTTTTGAAATTTTTGAGAAATTGGAGAAGATTTTTAAAAGAGGTGATTGTGGGCATTCGGAAATAAAATTGAATATGATAATACTTGCTTTTATGGAAAAGAATAATTGCAAAGATATATCGCAACAAAGATTGAAAATCAAGCAATTGCTTGAAGAAAAAGGATATAGCAGGCTTGAGAAAACTATTTTTGGCGAATCAAAAACAGTTTTTTTGGCAGATAGTGACATGGTTTATATTGAGAAATTAAGTTCCAGAGAAGTTGAGATATTAATGCTGATTGCAGATGGCTTATCTAATAAAGCTATAGGGGAAAGGCTTTTTCTGTCTCTTAGCACAGTGAAGTGGCATACCAGCAATATATATAATAAGCTAGGTGTAAAGGGTAGAACACAGGCTTTAGCCACGGCAAGAAAACTTAGTGTAATATAATATGTAAAATACTTTTATAAAACAAAGATTGCTTAAATTTTGCGGGCGGCATAAATTGCCACCCGCTTTTTAGTTTTAATTCCTATATTGCTTGAATCAAAGTTTTATTTCAAGGTCTCTGTTCTTAAATGATATTATCCCTATAAAAGTTAGGAGTATTCCTGCGATGAAGAACACTAAGGCGGCAGGCCAGTTGTCGCTTTGATAGGAAAAACCAAATTGAGAAAAAGGTGAAATTGTCTGTAGGGTTTCGGGCAATTGCAATATTGTTCCGAAAAAAGGACCTGCAATTGTCGATGTAGCAACAACTAAACCTGATAATAAAACGCTGAATTTAGGGACTATTCCATAAATAGCGACACAAATACCAAAAATCAGAATAATTGCAGAACTGTTTTGCAAAGCATACTTAAGAAGATATTTGAAAGAATCGTCTATTCCTAACGAAATCAGCAAAGCTATAACAAAGGAAATCAGAATCATGCTCGTACCAGAAGCTCCGCAAATAATATGGCTGATTATATACGTTTTTCTCTTAACAGGTGTTGCAATTATTGGTTCGGCAAAACCTTTCGTTTCTTCACTGCGTATGCGCAAAACAGATTGCAGTGAGTAAAAACAAATAATCATGCTTACTACCCCTATCATCATGAATATAAAGCTGTTTTCTGCATTTTTAAATGTGCTTTTCAATAACTCTGTTTCTTGCATGGTATCGGCATAGTTTTGACCGGCAGATCCGAAAATAAATCCTAAAAAAGTTATAGGCAGCAGCCAACCTATGAATAATGATCTTTGCAATTTAACAGCAAAACCGAATGGGTTTAGAATCCAGTTTTTGGCTTCTGAGCGGCCGCTTCTTGCTGGAATCAAGCCTGTATTTATATCTCTATGTTTAACGATATAATTGGCCAGAAGGAACATAATTATACTTGCCAGAATCAGAAGAATAAATGGAAAATAAAAGTTTTTATCAAAAGGTCGTATATGCTGAATCCAACCAATGGGGGAAAGCCAGGTTAATATGTGATTTCCAAAATCGACGATGTTGCCTGCTGCGTTTATAGTGAATAGAATAAAAAGAGCTAAAGTCGAATAGGTTGAAGCTCCCTTAGAAGATGCAGAAAGCTCGGAAAAAACAGCAGCTATACCCAAAAACAGTATTCCGTATAATCCGTAACTGAATCCTGCAATCAGGGAATCTTTCAAATCAAGACCGTTAGCAATAAACGCGACTGCAATGCCGAGGGCAATAAAAAGATTTGATGTTATACCCAGAATTGTTGCAGCTGTTAAGGAAGCTCTTTTGCCTGTAACAGTTGAGGCTATAAGTTCAGTTCTACCTGTCTCTTCGTTTTGTCTTGTATGTCTTATCATAAGTTGAATATTCATAAGAGCTATGGCGATAGATATCATAAAAGACATTCTGAATAAAACAAAAGCGCCTAAATGATCCAACATATAATGTGATGTAGGTGCGATCATAAAACGCATTCCAGGATTGTCAATTGCTACAGCCGCCATTTGAATCATTTCTGTACCTGAAAGAGATCCGTTTCCGGCAGTTATAAAAAATGTAAGAATAGAGGTGAGAATAATCCAGACAGGGATTTTAATTTTATCCCTCTTTGAGGCGAGTTTTAGTAAAGCGAAACTACCAACAAAGTCATTTTTTCTCATTTTGTTTTCCTCCTTTTAAGTCGCTTCCATAATGCTTCATAAAAAGAGATTCCAGAGAAGGTGGTGTGCTTTTTATAGTTTTTATGCCGTACTGAATCAAATGTGACATTACAGAATTCAACTCAGTGTTTTCAACAGTGAAAGTAATTCTGTTTTCGCTAAACTCTATATCTTCAACCGTCTTAAACTGCATTAGATTATTTACCGGTAATTCAGTTTGTACGTCTATTTTTTGGCGTGACATATGCTGCATTTGTGATAAGGAACCAGTTTCTACAATGCTTCCTTTTCTTATAATACTAATACGGTCACATAATTTCTCTACATCGTCCATTATATGGCTGGACATAAGAATTGTTTTACCATCCTTCTTTAATTTATTAACATATTCTTGAAATATATTAGCCATAAGAGGATCCAGCCCTGAAGTTGGTTCATCAAGAATATAGAGATCAACATCAGAGGCGAAAGCTGAAATTAAGCCTACTTTTTGCCGGTTGCCTTTTGAATAAGTGTGGCATTTTTTCTTAGGATCAAGTTCAAAGAGATCTACCAGTTCATTTTTCCTTTTTTGGTCATAATTCCCTCTCAAGGATAAAAACAAATCGATAATTTCTCCTCCTGTCAGATTAGGCCATAAATGAACATCTCCTGGAACATACGCAATTTTTTTGTGTATTTCTACGGAGTCTTTCCAGGCATCTTTGCCAAAGACTTTTACACTTCCGCTGTTTTGTCTCAAAATTCCAAGCAAAACCCTTATGGTTGTTGATTTGCCGGCACCATTTGGACCTAAAAACCCAAGAGCCTCTCCTTTTTTGACAAAAATATCCACATTATTAAGAGCTTGAAATTTCCCGAAATACTTACTTAAATTTTTGATTTCAACACAGTACATTTTTTTACCTCCCAAAAGTTTGTAATCTTGCTATGTCTAGATTTTAATTGGGAAAGAGAAATAAATGACCAGTCAAAAGTATGGTTTTTACTATTTGAATCTGTACTGAAAACCGATGTGCAAAATATCTATAACCATCTTCCCTAAATTTTTTTTTGTTGTATAATGAAGCCAAATATTAAGAAAGGAGTGATCATCGCATGAAGAGTTATAAGGATAAGTATCTTCTTGTAGGGGCTGATTTTGCAGGATTTCCGCTAAAAGAGGAGGTGATCGGATATCTTAAGAGCAAAGGCTGGAAGATAACCGATATTGGTGTTACATCTGCAAATGAACAAGATCCTGAAATGTTTCACCGCATTGGTCTGAAAGTTGGAGCTAAAATCAGTGAGAAAGAGTTTGATAGAGCTTTGCTGTTTTGCGGCACAGGCATGGGAATTCATATTGCTGCCAGCAAGTGCCCGGGTGTTCATGCCGGAGTTGTTGAGAGCGTAGCTGCGGCAAGAAGAGCAATCACTGGAAATGGCGTAAATGTTTTGGCTATGGGTGCTTTTTATGTTGCTCCACAAATGGGCAAAGATATTGCCGATGCTTTTTTGTACAATGATTTGGGCAGCGGTTATGAGTACTGGCCTAACTTTTATGAGTTTCACAAGTTGGCTATCGATGAACTGGATGCTTTTGATTATCAAGAATTCAAAAACAATGGGTTTGAAGTTCAAAGAATAGGCGATGTCGACATTAAACTTGTTGATAAACCTGAAAATTTATGTGGATAGGGAGGCAAAAATGAATAAATTAAAAATATTGTTTGCAGGTGAGTCATGGTTTTTCACTACAGTCGAAACGAAGGGTTTTGATCAATTTACAATTGGCGGATATGAGACTGAAATCGAAAGAGTAAAAGCATACATGTCAGATTTTGCTGAGATTACTCATATACCAGCTCATCTTGTTTCTACGGAATTTCCTGGAAGTGTTGAGGAATTGCAAAAATATGATGTTGTAATGGTCAGCGATGTAGGATCCAATACTTTCCTGCTTCATCCTTCGACTTTTTTCAAGTCAGAAAAAACTCCTGATAAGTTAAAAGCAATTGCTGATTATGTTGAGGGCGGCGGTGCTTTTGGTATGATTGGTGGATATATGACTTTTCAGGGAATAGAAGCAAAAGGTAAATGGCATGGCACAATAATTGAAAAAATATTGCCTGTTGATATATCGCCTTATGATGATAGAGTTGAATGTCCTCAAGGTGCTTTTATTGAACTGCCTTCTGAAAATCGTCATAGATTAGTTGAAGATTTCCCTCAGGAGTGGCCGGCTGTGCTTGGATACAACAAACTAAAGGCTACTTCTGGTGCTGAAGTGGTTGCCAGAATAGGTGATGATCCTTTTATTGCGATAGGGTCATGGGGAAAAGGCAAAACTTTTGCTTGGGCAAGTGATTGTGCACCTCACTGGCTGCCGGCAGAATTTTGTGAATGGGAATATAACCGGGTGCTATGGTCTCGCCTACTGTCCGAGGTTAGTGGTAAAAATGTAAGTGTTGAAATCTGATACTTATAAATTTTCAATATTTTGTAATAGACAGGTGGGCAAAACTGTATTAAGGCAAAACATATAAACAAATATCATATCCTGACCTTAAAGATGGCTTAAAAACTGAAAATTATTTTTGGAAGCAATTAATTTTTTTAAAATTTCATGTAAACGGTAACATGAAAAAGAATAATTTGTATTCACAAAAGAGACATACAAAAACGTTTTTGTTGTTATATATGCACAATTTAAAAGTTGGTTTGTTGTCATTTATACAGTTTTGTTCACAAATTATTAATTTGTATTGACTGATCAGGAGGCTCTGATATACTAAAGGTGCAAACGGTTACATTGAGTTTTGGATAAACTTTATTGGCTTTTGTTAGTAAAAGATGCGAGGTAATATCATGAAAAAACGTGCGACAATTAGAGATATTGCCCAAATGGCAGAGGTATCAACTGCTACTGTTTCGAGATATATCAACAAAACAGGTTTAGTTGATGAAAGAACTGCCGTTCGTATCCAAGAAGTTATTACACGACTCGATTACAAACCGAACCTGATGGCTCAAAGCCTCAAAACCAGAAAAACAAAAAATATACTGTTGGTAATACCTGATATTAACAATCCGTTTTATGCCGATATGGCTCAGGCTATTCAGGTAGGTGCTAAAAAACAGAATCATACGATTGCGCTGTATCATACAAATGGAGATTACAATGAGGAAATCAAAGCAATCCATGCGGCAGTGCAGATGAATGTTTGTGGAATTGTTATGGCATCTGTTGATGTACAAGAGAGAGTGGTGCAGGAATTAGCGAAGCTGGAAATGCCTGTTATAGGAGTGAATGCGTATGAGAAGTGTCCTTTTGATACAGTTCATGGAATTAGAAAACAAGGGACATATTTAGCTGCAAAATATTTAATAGAACTAGGTCATACCAGCATTGCCTTCGCAGGTGGTTCCAAGAGGACAACAATTGGACGCAGCCGACAGGAAGGTTATTTGAAGGCATTGTCTGAAGCCGGTCTGCAGACAGATGATTCTCTGATCTTTGAGATGGGTTTTTCTGTTAATGCAGGGTATAAGGCTGGCAGATATTTTTCCACTGTACATCCTTTGCCGACTGCAATTTGCTGTGCGAATGATTTAGTTGCGTTAGGTGTTATGAATTCATTAAGAGACATGGGTATATCTGTACCGGTAGAAATATCGGTTACAGGTATGGATGATATTCCTTATGCGGTTTTGATGACACCGCGCTTAACTACAGTCACAAATGATAGCTCTTCTGTTGCTTCTGCTGTTTTGCGTATGCTTTTTGACCGCATTCACGGAGAATATGATGGACTTCCAAGAGAAGTGCTCATTGAAAGAAAACTAATTGTACGCGAGTCAACGATTAGTGCTGACAGTTGATAGTCAGCCTGAAATTTGGTACCTTCCGGCATTTGTAGAAATGCTGGATTGTATAAATAGTCCCTGAAATGTTATTTTTCAAATGGTTCGAGTATTCGAACGAAAAAGGAGGATTGAACATGAAAAAATTATTAGCTTTTCTGCTGGCTCTGGCGATGATTATGAGCCTGGCTGCCTGCGGAGGTGATTCGGCAGAGACAACCACAACTGCAGCACCTGCTGAAACAACAGCGGATAGTGGCTCAGACGATGATGCTACAGATGCGACTACCACAGCTGGATCATCCGATGTCGATGAGTCAGAGTGGGAAATAGTAGTTGTTCCTAAAGATGCAACTAATCCATGGTTTGTACGTATGGATGTTGGAGTTAAGGAATATGCTGCCGAAACCGGTCTGAACATCTATCAAAGAGGAACTCCTGAAATTGATGCAACATTGCAGTCACAGTTGATTCAGGATCTGATCGCAGCTGGTGTTGATGCGATTTGTGTTGTTCCGGTTGATCCTACTTCTCTTGAACCTGTTTTGAAACAGGCTCGTGATGCAGGCATTATCGTTATCGCACATGAAGGTGCTTCATTGCAGAATGTTGATTATGACATCGAAGCATTTAGTAATGAGCAATACGGTGCCTTTATTATGGATAATCTGGCTGAAGCAATGGGAGAAGAGGGCATATATACAACAATGGTTGCTCACGTAACAAATGCTTCTCATAATGAATGGGCCGACGGTGGTGTTGCTCATCAAAAAGCAACATATCCAAATATGACTTTACTTGAAGCCGAACCACGCGTTGAGTCTGAAGATAATGGTGATGTTGCTTACAATACCGCTAAAGAACTCTTCAAAAAATACCCTGATCTCAAAGGCATAATGGGAACTTCTTCCTTTGATGCTCCTGGTATCGCTCGTGCGATTCAAGAACTAGGTCTTGAAGGACAAGTTTTCACATCAGGTACTGGTATGCCTGCTGATAATGCTGAACTGCTTAAGAGTGGTGCTGTACAGTCATTGACTTTATGGGATCCTGCACTGGCTGGCAAAGCAATGTGCTCAATGGCACTTAAAATGCTTCGTGGTGAAGAAATAACAGATGGTGTCGATCTTGGTGTTGATGGATATAGAGATCTTCGTTTCAAAGAAGGAAGCGATACAGTTCTTGAAGGACAAGGCTGGATAGTTATTAATGCAGACAATGTCGACAGCTTCGGATTCTGATTTATGACTGTTCAGAAAACGGTGGCCATAGACATAAAGACGATTCATGTAATGTAGTATCTGCCGGAACGGTGCTTGATAAAGTGCCGTTCCGGTTGGATTATTAGCTAAGATAAATAAATAAGGTATATGGCAAACCGGACATTTCTGGTTTTATGGAAAGGAGCTGTTACAGCTATGGCTCAGAGTGTTTTGAAAGTAAACAATGTTAAGAAATCTTTTGCGGCGGTCGATGCACTCAAAGGTGTGTCTCTTGAAATTGCACCTGGAGAAATTCATTGTCTGGCAGGTGAAAATGGCTGCGGTAAATCCACTTTGATAAAGATTATTTCCGGTGTTTACACTGCTAATGCCGGTACGATAGAGTTTGGAGGAAAAACTTATAGTAAAATTACTCCAATAGAAGCTATTAATAATGGTATTCAGGTTATTTACCAGGATTTTTCTATTTTCCCGAATTTAACTGTATGGGAGAATTTGTCTTTTAACAGTGAGTTAGCGAGTAAACGCAAATTTGTTAATAGAAAAAGAATGAGAAAAATTGCGGAGGAAGCAGTTGCCAAGATAAATTTTGAAATTGATCTTGATGCAAAGGTAGAAAAATTGTCTGTTGCAAATAAACAGTTGATAGCTATTTGTAGAGCCTTGATGTTTAATGCAAAGCTGATAATTATGGATGAACCTACTACTGCTCTGACAAAAAAAGAAGTCAGTGCTCTGTTTAAGATAATATTAGATCTGAAAAAAGAAGGTATTGCGATTTTATTTGTTAGCCATAAGCTAGATGAAGTTTTTGAAATATCCGAGCGTTTTACTATTATGCGTAATGGTGAAAAAATTATAACGGGTAATACTAAAGATCTTGATAATAAGAAATTCACCTATTACATGACTGGACGAGAATTTGAGGATTTGTCTTTTACTCCTAAGGATATAGACAGTAAACCTGTTCTTGAGGTCGAATCTCTTGGTCTTGAAGGATTCTTTGAGAATATCAGTTTTGATCTGAAAAAGGGTGAAATTCTTGGTATAACAGGTCTTCTGGGATCTGGCCGTACTGAACTTGCTTTATCTCTTTTCGGAATGAAAAAGGCTGACAGTGGTAAAATCAGGATTAACGGACAAGATGTTGTGATTGATTCTGTGGAAAAAGCATTGGAAAGTGGAATTGGTTATGTGCCGGAGGATAGGTTGTCTGAAGGACTGTTTTTGCCAAGAAGTATTGGTGATAATATAATCATTTCCAGAATTGACAAGTATGCTGCCGGTATTGGTGTTTTAAACAAAGATGCATTAAAACAGGATATTGCAAAGTGGGTAAAAGAGCTGGCTATTGCCACGCCTGATCCTGATAATGCCTGCAGTACTTTGTCTGGTGGTAATCAGCAGAGAATAGTTCTTGCAAAATGGCTGGCGACTGAGCCTCATGTTTTTATTCTTAATGGACCAACTGTTGGCGTGGATATAGGTTCTAAGCATGATCTTCATAAAATTCTTCAGGATCTTGCTAATAGCGGTATGGCTATAATAATAATATCGGATGATATTCCTGAGATTATGGCTAATTGTTCAAAGGTTCTTATTATGAAAGACGGCAAAATAGAAGCTGTTGTTGATCCTAAAACTACTAATGAACACGAATTATCCAGTCTTATGATGTAGGGGGTGGTAAGAATGACTAAACTGGTTAAAAAACTTTCTCAAAGTAATGAAACATATATATTTTTGGTTATTGTTCTTCTTAGTATAGTAATACAGCTTAGATCAGGTCAGTTTTTCACTCCTAATAATATTGTGGATCTGGCTTCTGCGCTGATTGTTCCGGGACTTTTTGCTATCGGAGCATTTATGGTGCTTCTTTCAGGCGGTATTGATGTTTCCTTCCCGGCACTTGCTTCTTTGAGTATGTATGCTACTACCAGATATCTTGTTGACCAGAATTATGAAGGCGGAATGTTTTTGCCAATAATTATGGTATTGGTTTTTGGTGCAATATTGGGAGCTTTCAATGGTGTGCTTATCTCGCTTTTTAGTCTGCCTCCTTTGATAGTTACATTGGGAGCTTCAAGTGTTTTTAAGGGAATTATGCAAGGGGTACTGAATTCAGTACAAATTGCTGTTATTCCAAAAGGGATGTCTTCTTTTGGTACTTCAGCACTTTTCGTAGCAAGAAATCCTCAATCTGGATTGACTTCAAGAATGCCTGTTGCCTTTATAGTTCTTTTGGTAGTTTTGATTCTCGCCTTCTTTCTTTTGAAATATACAATGTTTGGCAGAGGTATTTATGCTATCGGAGGTAATGAGATAAGTGCATACAGAGCTGGATTTAATGTCAAATTTATTAAGTTTATGCTTTATGTTGGTGTCGGAATGATCGCCAGTCTGGCAGGTTTGATTCGTGTATGCATGATGACCCAGGCTCATCCTACTAATATGTTAGGCATGGAGATGATGATAATTGCAGGTATTGTTCTTGGCGGAACTTCTATAACCGGTGGATCAGGAAGCCTTACAGGATGCATGCTTGGTACAATACTGATAGTTATGGTACAGAATTCATTGATTCTATTGGGTGTACCAACTTTCTGGCAAGGTTTCTTCCTTGGTATGTTGATTATTATAGGAACAGGTGTCAGCGCATATCAGGTTACAAAAGCTACCAGCAGTACTTCTGTTGCTAAGAAAAGGAGGGCTGTCTGATGAATACAAAGAAAAAAGGCATTGTTGGTCTGATTAATAAAGATGTTTATATTTCCAGACTGCTGGCGATAATGATTTTGTGGATGGCTTTTATGGCTATATTCAGATTTAAATCCTTCTACAGCCTTATTAATTTCCAGACTATGGCAGCTCAATTTCCAGAGTTTGGACTGATGGCGCTAGGTATTATGCTTTGCATGATAACCGGTGGAATAGATTTATCTGTTGTAGGTGTTGCTAATTTTTCTTCGATTACGACGGGGATTGTTCTTAAAACCATGGTAGATGCAAATGGTAATCTGCCGGCTTACGGCATTCCGGTTGCAGTAATTTGTGGTATTGCAGTAGGTGCTTTAGCAGGATTGTTTAACGGCTTTCTTGTGGCAAAAGTTAAAATACCTCCTATTTTGGCTACTTTAGGTACATATGAATTATTTACTGGTATTGCGATTATTTTGACTCAAGGTAAAGCAATCAGTGGTTTTCCTGAAGTCTATTCAGCAACAATATCAGGTAGATTATTTGGCTTTATTCCTATGCAACTGATTATTTTTGCAATTATGACAGCGGTTATAGCATTCCTTCTAACAAAAACAACATATGGAACAAAACTTTATATGTTAGGTACGAATATTAATGCAGCGCGGTTTAGTGGACTTAAAACAGATAGACTTCTTATTAAGACCTATTTGTTATCAGGCATAGCAGCGGCACTTGCAGGTGTTGTGATGCTCGGTAATTATAATTCCGCCAGAGCCGATTATGGTACTGTGTATACATTGCAGTGTGTTCTTATTGTTGTGCTTGGTGGAATTAGTCCTACTGGTGGCAAAGGCAGAATTGGCGGCGTTGTTCTGGCAATTGCTGTTTTGCAGATGCTCTCATCCGGACTTAACAGATTCCCTCAGATCAGCAGTTTCTATATACCTCTTATCTGGGGTGGAGTTCTGATAGCAGTTATGGTGCTGAATTACTTTACCGATAATAAGAAAATAAAACTGCCAAAACCTGATAGCAAAAAAGCAGTCAGCAAGAGGTGACTAAAATGAACGATTATGCAAATTTGAGTAAAAAAGAAATATTGCGTCACACCGGTATGGTAAAACAGGTATCAGGAGTGACCAGATTTGCCTACAATGATGGTAATGGCCGTAATATTCCAGCAGTTCGCGTAAAAAATGGTAGTGGACTTGATTTTACTGTTCTTGAAGGCCGGAATATGGACATATATGAGTTGGAATATAAGGGTATTAATCTGGCTTACTTTTATAAAAATGGTTTAACATCTCCTGAGAGGGTTCTCCATGCTGCAAACGAATTTCTAGGGCAAGCTTGTGGAGGAATGATGTATACATCCGGTCTTATGAATTCCGGTCCGGAAAATACAACCGATGACGGATTATTTAATCCGCTGCATGGCAGAATTGGAGTTATGAGTGTTGATAATTTTGCAGCAGAGGCTGCTTTTGATGATGCTGATATTTTCAAGATCAGACTTGCAGGGCGTTCACGTGAATCACGTTTGTTTATGCATAATCTTACTATGACCAGAAATATAACTACAGAACTTAATAGCAATTCTTTTGCCGTAAATGATGTTGTCGAAAATGAAACCGCATATGAAAGTAAATTCTCTATTTTGTACCATGTTAATTTTGGTTATCCTTTCCTTGACGAAGGTACAGAAATCATTGTGCCGACAGGAACTGAGACAGAAGCAAGGACTGATTGGTCTAAAGAAAACCTTGATAATTGCTTTCATATGATTGCGCCGCAGGAAGATTATCCGGAGCATCTTTATTTTCACAAGCTGCCTGCTGATAGTAATGGTATTTGCCATACGATGATAATTAACCGTAAACTGAAGCTGGCTGTAGAGCTGAGTTATGAGGCGAAAGTACTGCCCTATCTGATAGAGTGGAAATCTATGGGTTCTGGCGATTATGCTCTTGGTGTAATGCCTTCAACCAGTCTGCTTAGAGGTCGTAAAGCTGAGCTGGAGTTAGAAGGGATGACTTCTGTTGAGGGTTATGCCAAAGTAAATACTGGGTTCGTTTTTAAAATATATGATGATCTTGACAATATAAATAAGCGTGCTTCTGAAATAAGTAGTAATTTTAAGAAATGAATTTTGACAGAACCTTATTCTGGCAATAATTAAATCTAACAAATAAAATTTTAAGGATCCCTGACAATAAATGTTATGCAAATGTTGTCAGGGATTTTTGTGAATTATTAGCGAAAATTTAAGTCAAATTGCTAAATAGATACCTCGATGATAACATTATAGGGATATAGAATGATTAATTAAGAGGTGATTATTTTGGCGCTTGTAACAAGTGGGCTTAATTTATTTAAACGATTTTCCCAATATTATAAACCATATGTTTCCATTTTGATTATGGACTTGATGTGTGCAGGACTATCAACAGTCTGCGAGATGATTTTTCCAATTATAATAAGGTACATAACAAATGAAGCGATATCGGGAGATCTTTCTTTATTGTTGCCATCAGTCATAAGACTAGGTTTTCTGTATTTGTTTTTGAGGATAGTGGATACTATTGTCAATTATTATATGGCTTATACAGGACATGTGATGGGTGCAAAAATTGAGGCTGATATGCGTAATGACTTTTTTGCTCATTTGCAAAAGCTGTCCTTTACTTTTTATGATAATGCGAAAACCGGTGACATTATGTCCAGAGTAACAAATGATCTTTTTGATGTGACTGAGTTTTCTCATCATTGTCCGGAAGAGTATTTTATTGCGGCAATTAAAATAATTGGTTCGTTTATTATTCTTGCAAATATAAATCTCTGGTTTACATTAATTATCTTTGCTCTGCTGCCTCTTATGTTTATTTCGTCTTTGCTTTTCCGAAGAAAAATGAAAAAAGCTTTTAAGAAATCAAGAATGCGTATAGGGCAGCTGAATTCGACTCTTGAGGACAGTTTATTGGGCATCAGAGTAGTAAAAGCTTTTGCCAATGAAGGCCTTGAAACTACCAAATTTGAAGAGGGCAATCGCCAGTTTTTGAATATTAAAAGTGAAGCTTATAAGTATATGGCAAGATTTCAGGCAGGTACGCGCTTTTTTGATGGACTCATGTATGTAGTTGTTATAATCATGGGCTCTTATCTTATGATTATAGGAAGCATCGATTCCGGTGATATGATAGCTTTTTTGCTTTATATTACAACTTTGCTTGCATCGGTTAGAAAAATTGTCGAATATACCGAACAATTTCAGAAGGGCATAACAGGTATTGAACGCTTTTACGAAATAATGGATATTCCTGTTGATATAAAAGATGAGCCTGATGCAATGGATATTGAAGATGTTAAGGGACATGTCAGTTTTAATAATGTCTGCTTTTCCTATGTTGATGGAATGAACAATGTTCTTGAAAATATAAATGCTGAAGTGAAAAAAGGTGAAAATATCGCTATTGTAGGACCATCTGGTGGTGGTAAAACAACGATGTGCAGCCTTATTCCAAGATTTTATGATATTAAAAATGGAGAGATACTATTAGATGGCGTTAACATTAAAAATATAAAAATTTCTTCCTTAAGGAAAAACATAGGTGTGGTTCAGCAGGATGTTTATTTGTTTAGCGGCACTATTGCTGACAATATTCTTTATGGACGGCTGGAGGCAGATAGAGAAAAGGTTGTTGAAGCGGCTAAACTTGCAGGTGCGCATGAATTTATTATGTCTCTGCCCAATGATTATGATACATATGTTGGTGAAAGAGGCGTCAAACTTTCTGGTGGTCAAAAACAGAGAATATCTATCGCCCGGCTTTTTCTGAAAAATCCTCCTGTGCTTATTTTGGATGAAGCAACATCAGCGCTGGATAATGAAAGTGAAATGCTGGTTCAAAAATCGTTGGAGAAACTATCTAAAGGGAGAACAACTTTTACCATTGCACACAGACTCACAACTGTAAGAAACGCAGATAGAATTCTTGTTTTGACTGAAAAAGGCATTGTTGAAGCGGGTACTCATGAGGAACTGATTGAGAAAAAAGGTGAATACAGCAAGCTATATAGTCTTTATCAGAATTTATAAAAATTGCCGGACTGATTTGTGATTTAACGGCTGACAGCTTTATGTAGCGGTTTCTTTCGACTTTTTTCAATAATAAACTTATTTTAATAAATTAATTGTTATAAAACGGCTTTTTTTAAATTAATTTAAAAGAAAGCCGTTGAAATTTAGTTATCTTTCTTATAGCCTGAATATAGCCAGACTATCATAAGTATATTTAGCGGAGGGATATCTAATGAAAACAATTGAAAAATGGGGTGCCTTTGAACTTAAATTAAAGGGTAAATCAGATGGCAATCCATTTACTGATTATAAAATAAAAGGCTGTTTTCAATCTGAATTGGAAAGCAAAACAGTAGACGGTTTCTACAATGGCGATGACGAATATATAATACGATTTATGCCTTCTTTTATCGGTAAATATGAATATGAAATCAGCGGTAATTTTTCGGATGAAAAAACAAAAGGTTTTTTTGAGGTTATAGACGCTTCCTCAAATAATCATGGCATAGTTAGAACTTCAGGTTTTCATTTTACATATGATGATGGTAAACCCTATTATCCTATTGGTACTACCTGCTATGCCTGGACTCATCAAAAACAAACGCAACAGCAGCAAACTCTGGAAAGTCTGAAAAATTCGCCTTTTAATAAAATTCGTTTTTGTATTTTCCCTAAGCATTATGATTATAATTTATATGAGCCGGCTACTTATCCTTATGAAGGTAAGGCATGTGATATTACTGATTTAACAAAAGAAAATTTTGAGAGTTTTCTGCCGCAAAATTCCGATAATTCATGGGATTTCAAGCGTTTTATTCCAGAACATTTTCAAACCTTGGAGGAGCGGATAAAGGATCTGCAAAAACTTGGTATTGAAGCGGATCTGATTCTTTTCCATCCCTATGACCGCTGGGGTTTTTCCTGCATGAGTAAAGAAGATAATGAATTTTATCTCAATTATGTTATTGCCAGATTTGCAGCATTTCGCAATGTCTGGTGGTCTTTGGCAAATGAATATGATCTTTGTCAGCATAAAAATATTGAGGATTGGGAGCATATTGCTTCGGTAATATGTCAAAAAGATCCTTATGGACATTTGCGTTCAATTCATAATTGTAAGCCTTTCTACGATTATACTCGTCCCTGGATAACTCATTGTAGTATTCAGAGAAATGAAATATATCTATCGGCGGCAAATACAATAAAATGGCGTGAACAATATGGTAAACCGATTGTAATAGATGAGGCTGGTTATGAGGGTGATATTAACTGGTCATGGGGTAATCTTACAGGACAGGAACTGATTCGTTTATTTTGGACTGCTCTTGTTAGAGGCGGTTATTGTGGGCATGGAGAAACATTTGTTAATCCACAGAATGTTCTCTGGTGGTCACATGGAGGGCGTTTAAATGGAGAAAGTTCGCCAAGAATAGCTTTTATGCTCAAAATACTGGAAGAGGTACCTGGCCTTGGGTTAGAACCAGCCAATATACGGCGCTGGGAAGATAATTCTGCTACGGCTGCGCATCCGGGATTCAAGAATAAGTATTATTTGTTTTATACCGGCAGAACAAGACCATCTTTCAGAAGCTTTGAGTTTCCTGCTGAAAAAAACTATCAGGTTGAGGTAATTGATACCTGGGATATGACTATTGAAAATCGAGGAGTTCATAGTGGCTGCTTTACAATTGATCTTCCGGCAAAAGAATTCATTGCTATAAGAATTATTGAAGTCGATAAATAAAATTTAAGATCATAAGATCATAGAGGTGAATAAAATGAGTCTTGATAAATCTTTTTCTAATCCTGAGAGCAGATATAGACCTATTCCTTTTTGGTCATGGAATGACCATCTGCAAGTGGATGAATTAACCGATCAGATCAAACAGATGAAGCAAGTAGGTATAGGTGGCTTTTTTATGCATGCCAGATCAGGTCTTAAAACTAAATACTTAAGCAAAGAATGGTTTGATTGCATTGCTGCCGGTATTTCTGAAGCAGAAAAGCAAGATATGGAGGCCTGGATTTATGATGAAGAAGGCTGGCCAAGTGGTTTTGCCGGAGGTCTTGTGCCAGAAATAAGTGAAAATTATCACAGCCGTTTTATGACTATGAGCTTATATGCAAATTATCAGGAAATAGAACAAGAAACTGCTGAACATAAAATTATTGCAATATATCTTTATAATGAATTAAACAATCAATACAGAAAACTTAAAGTTGATTTTTTAAGCAGTTCGGCTGATGATCAAGATAATCAAATTTATGCTGACAATAATATACCGTGCCAAGGTGAAAAAATCATTGTAGTCTGGAGACATACCAGTAAATATTATATCGATACTTTAAATAAGGGCGCTGTGGATGCTTTCCTGCAAAAGACTCATCAGGAATATTATAAAAGATTTGGTGCTGATTTTGGCAAAGTAATGAAAGGTTTTTTTACCGATGAGCCGAGATTACCATGTAATAGACCTGGAGATCTTGCTTGGTCAGAAGAGATAATAAATGCTTTCCAAAGCGAAAATGGCTATGATATAAGAGATCATCTGCCGTCATTATTTATGCAGTGCGGTGATTATCGTAAGCATCGTTTTAAATTCTGGAAATGTGTAAATGATCTTTTTGCCGAGAATTATATGAAAACAATATATGATTGGTGCGAATTACATGATTGTCAGGTTACAGGTCATATAATGATGGAAGAAAGTATTTTTAGTCAAATGACCAGCACAGGTGGGGTTATGCCATTTTATGAATATATGCATGTGCCTGGAATTGATTGGTTAAGACGTACTATTTCATCGCCTGTGATTGCAAAGCAAGTAGGTTCGGTTGCTGCACAGCTTGGCCGCAAACAGGTTCTTACAGAATCTTTTGCCTTGTGTGGATGGGATGTGTCTTTTGCAGAGTTAAAACAGATTGCTGAGTGGCAGTTTGTAAATGGGGTTAATCAGATATGTCAGCATCTTCAAGGATATACGATAAGAGGTGTGCGCAAAAGGGATTATCCACCCTCTCTTTTTGTTCAGCAATCATGGTGGTCGGAGTATAAGTCTTTTAATGACTATCTGGGTCGTGTATGTGTTGCTTTGTCCGAGGGTACTCAGTCGGCGGATGTTCTTTTGTTGCATCCACTTAGAAGTGGATATATTGCCTATGATGGAACAAGAACCGAGGGAATAAAATTACTTGATGATACTTTTACAGAAACATGTCAGAAAATGAACTCAGATCATATAAGCTATCATCTTGGTGATGAGAGAATAATGAGTCGTTACGGCAGTGTAGAAAACGGCAGTCTTAAAGTGGGAGAAGTTGGTTATGCCACAGTAATTTTACCTGCGATGTTTGCGGTTTCAGCTGCAACAGTAAAACTTCTTTTGGACTTTTTAGCTGTCGGCGGTACTGTTATCTCCACAGGTATTTTGCCTGAATATACAGATGGTGATGCTAAAGACCTTGAAGATTTATTGAAACGGATCATCAGTATTGATATAGGTGCATTGCGCTCATATCTTGAAAAGCATGATTTGGCAGCAGTCAGTGTTACATCAGAATCGGTTGAGGCTGCCGATATAAGTTATCAGCAAAGGGATATTGCAGATGGCACATTACTATACTTTGTTAATCACAGCCTTGATAAAGCATATAATACTTCTGTAAAAGTAAATAAAAAGGCCGAAAAAATTATTCTCTGGAATGCGGAAAACGGAGCAAAATCTGAAATAGATCACTCTTATATGGATGGTGCTTTGTGCTTTCCTTTACATTTTGCGCCGGGAAGTTCATATATTATTACTTTATGTGAAAAATCTTTGCAAAAGTTAAATCATGACACTCTGTCCAGTGAAAATACAAAAAAGAAGATTATAAATCCTGCAAAAAAATGGCATATCTACAGCATGGGTGAAAATGCCATGACTCTTGATTATTGTGAGTACAAAATAGATGATGGCAACTGGGTTGGGCCTGTTCCTGTAATAAAACTGCAAAATATTCTGTTAGATCTCAAACAGGCCTGTGATGTTGAGTTAAAGTTTCAGTTTGTTGCTGAGGACATATCGGCTTGTGAAAATATTAGGATTGTGGTTGAAGATCTGGAAAAGTACCGTCTGAATGTAAATGGTTTTGAAATAAAAGCGGCGGTAGATGGCTGGTGGAAAGATAAATCTTTTAAAACACAGAGTATAAAGGAACATATCAGACAGGGGAAAAATCAGATTATCTTAAAAACACAGTTTAGCCAGTCGCAGCATGTTTATGATGTTTTGTATGGTGAGAATGTTTATGAAACTGAAATAAACAGGATTACATATAATGTGGAAATTGAAAATATCTATCTGATTGGTGATTTTGGTGTTTATAGCAAAGATGATTTTAGACCGGCAGAAAGAAGAGCTTTGATTACTGATGGTCCTTTCTACATTGATAAAAAACCTAAAGAGATAGTAGACGGCAATTTTACTGCCGCAGGATTGCTCTTTTTTGCCGATGTGATCAAGATAGGTCAGATAGTTAAACTTGAGTCAAATTATAAAGAATCAGGTGAAAGGATTTTGCTATGCTTTGACAAAATAAATGCTCCGATGTCTATTCTATATGTTAATGGAAAAAGAGTAGAAAGTTTATTGTGGCAGCCTTATCAGATTGATATTACTGACTATGTTCATGAAGGAGAAAATCAAATAGAGCTGGAGTTGTTTGCTTCAAACCGTAATTTGCTGGGGCCGCATCATCATATTGATGGTGAATGCTATAATGTCGGCCCTGAGAGCTTTACCGGTAAATGGTCATGGGTTGAGAGAAAGAGCGAGGCAGATGCTACAGAAACTGGTGACAGAACCAGAAATTTCTGGACGGATAGCTACTGTTTTGTGGATTTTGGATTTGATTATTAGAGGAGGCAAATTTTGAAAATAATTGTCTTAGATGATGATCCGACAGGTATTCAGACTGTTCATAATGTGCCTGTGTACACGGACTGGGATTTGACTAGCATAAGTGCCGGTTTTAATGAGCCGGGGGATATGTTCTTTGTTTTAACAAATTCGAGAAGTTTCAGCGAAGAAAAAACCAGAAAGATTCATTGCGAGATTGCTTTTAATGTTGAAGAGATATCTCAAAAGAACGGTGAAGATTATCTTATTATCAGCAGAAGTGATTCGACGCTGAGAGGCCATTATCCTCTGGAAACAGACGTTTTGCGTGAAGAGATTGAACAGATTTCAAACAAAAAATTCGATGGTGAAATCTTTATACCTTTTTTCAAGGAAGGTGGGCGTTTTACTATTGATAATATTCACTATGTTAGAGAAAAAGAGCAATTGATTCCTGCAGCAGAAACTGAATTTGCTCAAGATAAAACTTTTGGCTACAAAAATTCTGATTTGCGATTATATATAGAGGAAAAAACTTCGGGCAGGGCAAAAGCAAATGAGATTACAGTTATCAGTCTTGATAGTATCAGGAAAAAAGAAAAAGATATCATAGCTAATCAGTTGCTTAATGTATCAGGATATAGGCGTGTAATAGTAAATGCTACTAATTACAATGAACTCGATTTTTTCTGTGAAGTGCTGCATTTTGTAATTAAATCAGGCAAAAGATTTATGTATAGGACAGCTGCTTCTTTTGTACGCTCTTTTGCTCGTATTAGTCCAAAACCATATTTGAAAAGAGAAGATCTTCTGGGAGTAATTTCAGAAGGCAAAGGACTTATTATGGTAGGCTCACACACGACGAAGACTACTGCTCAGCTAAACCACGTAAAAGAAATACCTAATCTTTGTTTTATAGAATTTAAAACAGATACTGTATTGGCAAAAAGAATTCATGAGGAAGCTCAAAGGGTTGCTAAAGAATGTGATATTGCTGTAGCAAATGGACAGACAGCTGTAGTCTACACATCTAGAAACTTGTTAGAAGTTGATAATGATTCTCCTGAGCAGGCTCTGGCAAGATCTGTTGAAATCTCGGAGGCTTTTCAGAGTGTTGTGTCGACAATAAAATGTCGTCCTTCATATATTATTGCCAAAGGAGGAATAACTTCCAGTGATATCGGCGTAAAAGCCTTGGGTGTAAAAAGAGCTCTGGCAGCAGGTCAGGTCGCACCAGGAATACCTGTTTGGAAAACGGGAGAAGAAAGCCTTTTCCCTGGAATACCGTACATTATTTTCCCGGGTAATGTAGGGGATGAGTATGCTTTGAAAAATATTACTGCAGAACTTGAAGGGGTAAATTTGCAAGATAAATTATGAATCACTTCAAAAACATCAGCCAAAGCTGTTTTAGAAAAAGGGAGAGAAAAAACATGAAATTATGCACACTTCATACATCCGATAAATTTATGGAACTTATGACAATTCCTTTTACAAGGCCTTTTATAAAAAAGTATCCTGAAGTCGAACAGATGGACATCGCAGATAGTTCTCTAATAGTAGAAACGCAGGCTGCAGGTGCGCCGACGCCTGCTGTTGCACGAAGAATGTATAATTATATGCTTTCGGCAGTAGATGCAGGTGCAGATGCAATACTTGTTACTTGTACGTCAGTCAATTCTGTGACCAATAAATTAAAAGAGCTCATTTCTGTTCCAGTTATTAGTATTGAAGAACCTGTAGCTTTCGAAGCAGTAACTACTGGTAAAAAAATAGGGATACTATCTTCTCTTGCTACTAGTGCTGAGCCGGTTAGAAATACTATTTTGCGTGTTGCAGAAGGTCTTGGAGCTTCGCCTGAAATAGAAATTTCCGTTGCGGAAGGTGCTTTTGACGCATTAATGAACGGTGACAGATCCTTGCATGATGACAAGGTGAGGAAAAAACTTGCTGAGATGTCCGGGAAAGTAGATGTAATTATATTGGCACAGCTTTCAATGGCTTTGGTAGAGCATCCGGAATATGATATTCCTGTTCTTAAACTAGGTTTGTCTGGTTATGAAGAAGCGTATAAGAAAATGCTCGATTTAACGAAGTAGCAGGAGGGAACTATGAGAAAAATAATCATTTCTGTTGCGCCATCACCAGGGCCGGCTCCTATAGATCCTGATTTGCTGGCAGAAGATCTTGCTAGTTGCATAAAAGAAGGTGCTTCTGTCTGTCATTTGCATTGTAAAAACAAAGCGGGAAAACTTACAGAAGATATTTCTTTTTTTTCCAGCTGTTTTGATAAAATTCGTAGTCGTGGGGATATTATAGTTCAGGCTTCTACTGGCGGTATATCCGATATGAATATAAAACAGCGCTGCAATCCGCTGGAATATCCATTTGTTGAGACTGCGTCTCTTAATGGAGGAACTACAAACTTGGGAGAATATGTGTATATCAACAGCTTTGACGATATAAGATATTGTGCTCATAAATGTTTTGCAAAAAAAATAGTTCCTGAAATTGAAGTGTTTGATATAGGTATGATAAATAATATTCAATTGATGCGGCAAGAACAGCCTTTTAGAGAGCCCATTCTTTTTAATCTCGTTTTTGGACATAAAGGTGGATTGCCGCCAACAATTGAAGCCTTGACAGCTTTTAGATCCTTTTTACCACCTGATTCACTCTGGGGAGTTACACATTTTGGCAGAGATAACTGGACTTTTTTAGCGGCTGCGATCGCAATGGGTGCTTCGCTGGTACGCATAGGATTTGAAGACAGTCATTGGCTTGAAGGTGATGTAAATGCCGATTATAATCATCAGCTTGTAGCAAGGCTGGCTTCATTAATAAAAGTTATGGGGCTTGAAGTTGCTACACCTGATCAGGCCAGAGAAATTATAAATTCAAAAAACAGATGATATGTTTTTTCGCCGGATAAGAAATGAATTACAAAATAAGAGCAATACTCACCAAACAAAATTACATGAGTAAAGGAGATAAAATAATTATGATTGAGAAAAGAATAATTCCTGACACACTAAATCTTGCAAACAGGGCAGAACTAGCATTGAATGCTATGATAGGTGTAGCAGATGAGGATAAAAACTATATTCCCTTTTTTAGTGGTTTTTTCGCTTCTGATCCTGCCTGGATGAGTCATGGCAACTGGGATTATGGCAGTAGTCATGGCAGATTAATTGATTCGATGACATTAGCCAGAGCAATGACAGGAAATGAAAAGGGCAGTTTTGTTGAAGGTAAATACAAAGAAAATTTCCTTACCTTTTTTCGTGAGAATGGACTCAGTTTCAGAAAAAACACTTTTACTGACGAATTTATTGAATCCTGTGATGCCCGTTTTCAGGAAAGCGCATCTATGATCGATCAGCGGGCGGTAATTCTAGGGTTGACGACCTGGTTTCTTGATACTCAGGATGAAAAGATAAAGGCAAGAGCAGATAAACATGTTGCAGCTCTTAAAAAAATTGCCCGAAAAGAAAGAGAATCATGGTATTATCCTGCTTCAGAGTATACAGAACATGGCTGGCCTTCTTTTGACGCTGTGGTTACCAGACTTTGTCCTGATCCTTGTGCTATGTGGGGGCGTCAAGTTAACCCGTTGCTTAGGTATCATCGTCATACAGGTAATCCTGACGCAATGGAATTATGTGAAAATTTTGCTGCCAATATTGTTTGGAGAAGTGGAGCTTTTGCAGAGGATGGAAGCTGGAATGCAGGCCTTGGATATCGAAATGGTCATTTCCACACCAGAATGGGTACACTTGCTTCTTTGGCTCGTTTTGCTGATTATACACGGGATTCGAGCCTTTTGACCTGGGTGAAAAAATGTTTTGACTGGGGATTATCAAAATGTACAAGTTTCGGCTGGACTCCCGGCGATCTTGAAGATCAGGGCTATGAACATGAAACCTGTACTCTTGTGGATGCTATAGGGACTGCAATAACACTTGCCAAAAACGGATATACGGAATACTGGGGTATAGCTGAAAGGTTTCTTCGTAATCAGCTTACCGAGGCACAGCTGGATGATACGAGTTGGATAAAGCAGTCAGATACAAAAGCAAATGATATTCCTGGCGATAAGACATATTATAAAGTTGCAGACCGTCTGAGAGGTGCTTTTGCTGGATATTCTGCACCTAATGATTTTGTTTACAGTGGGCAAAAAGGACGCGGACATATTATGGATGTACAGACTTGTTGTGTTGCTTCTGGCACAAGGGGGCTTTATAATGGCTGGGCAAATATTATTTCTTCTGAAAGAGATCGTATTTATGTGAATATGCTTCTGAACAGAACAAGCGAAAAAGCAGAGGTTAGAAGTTTCCTGCCGCATGAAGGGCGTGTTGAGGTAACTGTTTTTGAAGATGTTAGAGAGTTATGCGTGCGTATACCAGAATATGTGCCTTATGGAGCTGTTATTGTTGCATACACACAAGATGGCAACAAGGTAGAAATTTGCGGACGTGATTTGTCTTGGTTAAAAAAAGTCTTTATAAAAATCAACAATGTCAAAAAGGGTGAAACAGTGACAATTAGTTTTCCTGTAATTAAACGAAAAACAATTGAAATAGCGGTTGATGATTCTTTTGAAGTCGAATGGGCAGGTGACAATGTGACTGCAATTACACCAGCGGGCATTTACTATCCTCTGTATAACAATATAAAGCTTGAAAAATCTGCGCCTATTACCGATACTCCTTTGTATAAAGGCAGCAGCACGGATTTTGACTGATAAGTTAGGCTTTGACTTGTAAAAAGAACGCTATGGCGTTTATAATTCACAGAAGTAGGTTTTGCACAAAAATAAATTAACGGCAGGTAAAGTAATATGAAAATAAAAGCCAGGGAAATTGCCAAAGAACTGGGAGTATCTCCCTCTACTGTCTCTCTGGTTATTAATAACAGACCGGGAGTTAGTGAAAAAACCAGAAAAATAGTTCTTGAGAGAATGAAAGAAAAAGGCTTTTTCTTAACGCTGGAAGAGATTCAGACGAAAAGCAAAAACGGGAACATCAGGTTTATAGTATACAATAGTGTTTCAGATACCCATGAAGGAACACCATTTTTTGCTGGCATTCTTGAAGGCGCTGAACGTGAGGCTAGAAAGAATGGGTATAATCTTGCAATCTCTTGTCTGGACAAAGCAAGAGATACGATCAAAGATACGGCTGAATTGATTAAATTCGATAAGCCGGACGGTGTTGTTTTACTTGCGACCGAGCTTGATACTGAGGATATAGAATTTTTGGGAAATACAAAAATTCCTTTTGTTGTTGTTGATAATATTTTAGACAGTTTTTGTTATAACTGTGTTGGTATTGATAATAGGAACGGGGCATGGCAGGCGGTATCCTATCTCATAAAATGCGGTCACAAGAGAATAGGGTATTTACGAAGTGCAAAAAATCTTAACAATTTCCACCAGCGTAAAGATGGTATGAAGTTGGCGTTACGGCAAGAGGGGCTTATCTTGCGTAGTGAAGACATATATTCCTTTGATACAGGTATAACAGGCTGTTTTGACAATTTGCTGCAAAATCTTACTTCGGGTGATGTGCCTACAGCTTTTTTTGCTGATAATGATAATCTGGCCATTGATGTAATAAAAATTATAAAAAGTGCAGGTTTTAGAATTCCAGAAGATATTTCAATAATAGGGTTTGACGATGATAAAATCTGCCAGGTCATTGAACCACGTTTGACAACGATGCATGTACATAAAGATGTTATAGGCGCTTCTGCTATCAAGGTTCTTGTTGATGATATTGAGAATAATAATAGAGTCAATGCGAAGTATTTGATTTTAACCGATCTGATAATACGTGAGAGTGTACTAGATATTTCGGTAAAGAAAGAGGTTTAATGATTCTGATAAATTTTTTGAAAAAAATCAGGATTAAACATCAGATTTTGATATCTATATTGGCCGTTGCTCTTTTTGCTACTGTCAGTATAGGTATTGTTATTTATCATATTTCAAAAGCAACAATTGAGCAGAATTACTATCGTTTGCGCAGTAATAATCTTCAGATCTCCAGCAGGATCATAGAATTGCAAACAGAGCCTATTATAGAAATAGGACGATCTTTGCTATCTGACCGGGCTTTCCGAAGAATTATGATAGAAGAAACAAGTGATACTCCGTATTTTTCAGGAACAAGTCAGCTTTCGCTTGATAGAATGTTAAGTAGTCTGATGTCACTTGATGAGAATATAGCAGGGATGACTGTTGTTAATGAAAACGGTAATTGGAGATATTTTTCCAAAAACAGCAGCATAAGTGGCTTGGCAAATCACTATTATACCTCTGGTACTTTGCTTGAAGAAAATTGGGTGCAGGTTGCCAGAGATGCCGGAGGAAGAGAAGTTTTTTACGGGTACAATGTTATTTTGCCGGAAATAGAAACTTCAAGCTATTGTTTTGTGAAGAATTTGATAAATATAGAAAATAACCAATCTATGGGGTTTCTGGTAGTTCATATCAGAAATAATTTGCTTGAGCGTGCTTTTACCGGCAGTATAGACGGCTATGCTACAGATAGATATATGATTGTTTCAACTGATGGTGATGAGATAATCATGGCTAATGAGAGTATACAACAAAATCTTGAGCTGGCATGTAGTGAATACCGCCAGTATATGAAGATGCCGCAAGCAGAAGGTAAATTTATTTTTAGCAGTTCAGAAATAAACCGTACCGACTGGCAGATCGTTTCATATATTGAAAGACAGGAATTAAGCAGAGAGAGTGCTTATATAGGCAAGATTACATTTTATGTTTGTGCCCTTATAATATTTATAAGTATAACTATTTCAGGTTTTATTTCTGGCAAAATAAGCCGGCCGCTTAAATTGCTTGAGCATACTATCAATGAAGTAGGAAGTGGTTCAAAACGAATAGATGCCGAATTTGATGAAAGCGAAATAGGTATAATAGGTAATAAATTCAAGCAGATGGTAAATGATAATCTTGAATTGGAATATCGTCTTTTGCGTTCGGAAGTTAAAGAAAAAGAAGCGGAGCTTTTACTGTTGCAAACGCAGATAAACCCTCATTTTTTATACAATACACTGGATTCTCTTTATTTTATGGCCTTAATAAAAAATGCGGATGAAATAGCAGAAATGGTTCAGGTTTTGTCTAACCACTTTAAATTGAATCTAAATAAAGGTGAGAGGTTTATTGAAGTACGGGATGAACTGCAGAAAATAAGCGAGTATATGAAAATACAGAATTTACGCTATAAAGACAGGTTTGATCTCATAATAGAAGTTGACGATGATATTAAAAATAAAAAAATTCTCACTTTTGTTTTACAACCCTTTGTAGAAAATGCTATGTACCATGGACTTGAAGCCAAAAGAGGCAAAGGGTTTATTCGCATTTTCTGTGATAACAAAAATGAAACTCTGCGTTTTACTATTGAGGATAATGGTGTAGGCATTCAGAATCCTGAAAAAATAGAAAATGGTTATGGAATAAAAAATGTGAGAGAGCGAATAAAATTATTATATGGCAGCAGGTATGGTGTCAATTTTGAGGAAAGGCCTGGTGGAGGTACCAGAGTTATTATTACACTTCCGGACAAGGGGGCAGACTATGTACAAGCTGGTCGTGATTGATGATGAATATATAGTTGTTGAAGGAATTCAGGCTATTTTAGAAAGACTTGATTTTGATATAGCAATAGCGGGATCAGCTAGTGATGGTATTAGTGGTTTGGAGATTATTCGTCAGGAAAAACCAGATATTGTAATATCTGATATACGTATCCCAGGACTGGATGGACTTTCTCTAGTCGAAGAAGCCAAGGAGTTTTTGCCTGATTGTCAGTATATTATGGTAAGTGGTTATACAGAGTTTGAATATGCGCGCAGAGCTATGAGTTTGGGTGTTAAAGCTTATATTGATAAACCAATAACGATAGACAAAGTAAAGCAGGCTCTGGGGATAGCAATTTCAGATTTGGAAAAGCAGCAGGCCGAACATCAACAGGAAAAGATGCTGGAAATTGAACGAAAAAATTACAATTCTGCTCTGGGGAATATGATTCGTGCCATAAACGAAAATGATAGCGATTTGCTTATAAAAATGTGCAGTGATGCTTTACAGAGTTTAAAGAATATCGGACTGACAGTTCTTGAATACTGTCAGGAGAGTTTCAAGCTCCTTTGCGTGATAGAAGGTGTCTATCTTGAACAACAAAAACAGCAGGCAAGAGAAATCATAGTTTCTTATAATGATCTTGAAAAGATAAATAATTGTGACGATATGGATAACTATACTTTAAATGCAATCAAACATATAGCAGGCAAAATCAAAGCTAAACAAACAGGGAGTTCGCATAGAATTATAAGACAAATTCTGGAATTCATTGAGAATAATTATCATATGGATATAGGTCTTACAGAGCTTGCAGATCAGACTGGCATGAATCCTGCCTATTTGAGTATTTTATTTAAAGAAGAGGTAGGCATGAGTTATATAAAATATCTCACTGAATTAAGAATTGAAAAAGCAAAAGACCTTCTTATATCCGGTTGTAAGGTTTCAGAAGTCAGCGAAAAAGTTGGTTATGCTAATTATAGATATTTTTCCGGTAAATTTAAGCAGATCACAGGAATGACACCCGGTGAATATCGAGAAGGTGCATTAAGTGAGTAGCATCTAAGGTTGTATTTTGTTTTGGTAAAAAATATTTAAAATAATTTATCTAAAAAATTTGTTTTTAACATATGAAATCTAAAAAAATTGTACATAAAATATAAAATATGTGACTATATTTTTCTTCTCATTGTGATAATGTATATGCATGAAGCCCGATCTGTTAAAAAAATACAGATTATGTAAAAATTTCCATGAGGAGGAAAAGAAATGAAAAAGCGGATTTTAAGTATTGTTATTTGTCTTGCTATGATGGTTGCGCTTATAGCTGGTTGTGGCGGCAGCAGTGATGATACCACAGCAACTACAACTGCAGCTGAACAACCTGAAACTACCACTGCATCAGGTGATGATTCAACAGGGGAAACTTCAGCAGATCCTTCAGGAGATCCACAGCTGGAAAAACATATCAAAATTTTGTCTATATGGGCACAAGACAGAGATAATGGCAAACTTATGATAGATCTTCTGGATAGATATATCGCGGAAGTGAATCCTAATTTCTCATATGATTTCGAGCTTGTTTCAGCAGATCAGCTTAGACAAAAGGTTGCCACTCTTGCTGCTTCTGACGATCTTCCTGACATTTTTGTATACGAATCAGGCAAGCCTATTGTTGAATTGATTGAAGCTGACAAAATTCTTGATATTGGGGCAGCTCTGGAAGAGTTAGGCGTTATGAATATGCTTGATGATGGTGCTGTATCCTTGTTAAAAACTCTTTCTGGTACAGATGAACTTTATGATTTGCCTTTGGGAATGAATGTTGAAGGCTTCTGGTACAATAAGGCAGCCTTTGAGACTGCCGGAGTTGATGTTCCAACAACATGGGAAGAATTTGAAGAAGTTTGTGCTAAGTTAAATGAAGCCGGTATACAGCCATTGACTGCAGGTGGTGCGGATAAATGGCCTGTAACTCGTCTGGTTAATGCCTATGTTATGAGAAGTATGGGTGTTGATGCTATGAGAAAAGCAGGTGAAGGTCAAGCAAATTATACCGATCCTGGTTATGTAGAAGCAGCACAGAAAATACAGGATCTGGCTACAGCAGGTTATTTTGGAGTTGGTATAACAACGGTAGATCAGAATACAGCGGGTAATATGCTCTTATCGGGAGAAGCCGCAATGTTCTATAACGGAAGTTGGTTTACGGAAGCTCTTACTGCTGATACTAACCCTGCGGGCGAAGACGGAATCGGTTTCTTTAATATTCCTGTAGTTGATGAATCTGTTGGTACAATAACAGAATATTCAATGAACTGCGGTAATATCCTTTGTCTGGATAAGGCAAAATATGATGAAGGAACAGCTAATTTCCTTAAGTTTTTTGTAAATAATATAGGTAATGAGGCGATGTCACAGTTTGGTGCTGTTAAAGGTTACAAATATGATGTAGAAGGTGATTTAAGCAACTACACGCAGATAGTGGCTGATGAGCTTGCTAAAGTTACCAAGGCAAGTACCTGGTTTGAGGCTTCAATGAATAGTGAAGTTTCAACCGTGGCTCAAGAGAATGTTCAAACTTTGATAAACGGTGATATGACAGCACAAGAATATATGCAGTCTATTCAAGATGCATATGACATGAGTGATTTCTAATATCCCTTTATAGTATAGCCATGGCAATTCAAGGTTAGTAAAACAATTGGGACGATGGTAAATTCATGCTATCGTCCCATTTTTCAAAAAATATGCAAGCAGGTGACAAGATGAAAAATGTGCTGGGAAACAAAAAAGCAATAGCTTTATTCGTAGTGCCGGCTTTGATCGTATATACGGTAATAGTTATACTTCCTATAGTGTGGTCTTTGTATTACTCTTTATATGCGGGTAGCCCCGGTCTTAGATGGGAATTTACAGGACTTACCAATTATAGAAATTTGTTTCGCGACAAGAATTTTCGTGACGCACTTGTTGTTAATCTAAAATATATAGCTTTTGTTATGATGGGGCAGGTTGGACTGGGTCTTGCATTGGCACTTCTCTTCCGTTTCTGGCTGGTGAAATTCAAAAACATAATTCGCACACTTGTGTTTTTTCCAGTTGTTCTGCCGACTGTTGCTGTTGGACAATTATTTTCTAAAATTTATGAAATACAGCCTAATTATGGTTTGTTGAACAGCCTTTTTGATAACCTGGGACTATCTCAATTTGTTCAGCCCTGGATAGGGCAGGCTTCTACTGCACTTGGTAGTCTTATTGTTATGGACATTTGGGTAGCTATGGGGTTTTATGCAGTAATTTTCTATGGTGCATTACTGGATATTCCTTCTGACATAATTGAGGCATCAAGAATAGATGGATGCACAGCCTTTAATATGTTCCGAAGAATTCTTATACCTCTTTTAAGGCCTGTAACAATTACCAGTCTTGTATTTAGTTTTACCGGTACAGTAAAAATGTTTGAATCTGCACTGGCTTTGACAAAAGGTGGTCCGGGCAATGCTACGAAATCATTATCTATGTATATGTACGATGTTTCATTTACATATGGTAAAGTCGGATACGGTAGTGTTATAGCCGTCTTTATCTTTCTATTATGTGTATTCGGAGCAAGAATTATTCATAAATTTGATAAGCCGTTATAACATAAGGAGATATTATAATGAAAGCAAAATTATCTATAAAAAAAGTAGGCATAAGAATTTTGATTCTGCTACTAGTGGTTATTGAAGTGTATCCTTTGTTCTGGATGCTTACTGCTTCCTTAAAACAACCTGCTGAATTTGTTCAAAAACCTGCTTATGCTCTTAACAGTGGTTTTTACTGGCAGAATTATATAGATGCCTGGACGAGAGGCAATATGGCATTGTTTTTCAAAAACAGTCTGATAAATACTCTGATAGCTTTGGTATTTATTGTTATTTTTGCCGTTACAGTTGGATTTGCATTGACAAAAATGGAATGGAAATTTCGTGAGGCGGTAGGTAAGTATTTCGCGATAGGAATAATGGTTCCTGTAGCGACTGCCCTGATACCACTTTTTCAGATATACAACAAAATGAATTTGATCAATACCAGAACTTCTCTTGTTTTAGCATATATTGCTTTTGGACTTTCTCTTTCCATATACCTGATAACAAGCTATTTACGCTCTTTGCCAGACGAAATTATTGAAGCTGGAGTAATTGATGGCTGTGGAATTTATAAATTAATGTGGTATGTTGTTGTGCCACTAATGAAAAATGGTATTGTTACTGTTTTGGTATTGCAGTTCTTCTTCAAATGGAATGATCTTCTTTTTTCGATGACTTTTATCAATGATACAGCGCTAAAGACCGTACAAACCGGATTGCTGTATTTTCAGGATGAATTTGGGTCGAAAAACTGGGGGGCTATATTTGCATCTGTTTCAATGAGTGTTATGCCGATGCTTTTGCTTTATACCATTTTGAATAAAACTGTTATTGAAGGTATGACAGCAGGAGCTGTTAAGGGTTAAGTGTATCGGAGGCAAATAAAATATATGGAACAATATATTGATAATATTAAGGATTATGTTCTTAAAAATCTTGATAAGGTATTAAAAGAGCCTGTTGGTTTTATCAAGCATCCTTTTATCGATCCCGGATCAGTTTATGATGGCAATGTCTGGGACTGGGATACTTTCTGGTCTGTATATGGTCTGTTTAACCTTGCTGAGCATATGGAAGAAGTTGATAAGGAACGTCTGATTAGACATGCAAAAGGAAATATTTTTAATTTTCTTGATCATCAGTTGGCGGACGGTTATATCCCTATGATGATTGAACTTGGTAAATGGTCTGAGCCATACCTGAATATGAAGCGTAAAGAAGGCGTTAAACTGAATATGCATAAGCCTTTTTTGTGTCAGCAGATTTGTCTGATCAGTGAATTTATCGGTGATTATAAATGGATAAGCGGCTTTGCTGATCAGCTGCAACGCTATTTTGAATGTTATGACCGTGATTATTACAATTCTAATTGTGAACTTTATGTATGGCATGACGATATCATGATCGGGATGGATAATGATCCGGCAAGTTTTGGCCGCCCGAATGATTCTACTGCTAACATATATCTGAATAGTTTTATGGTTGCCGAATTAAGAGCTATGGCGAAAATAATGAGTGCTTTATCTGATGAATTGCAGGCAGAGATATACCGGCAAAAAGCAATTGCATTAATTGAGTCGATTCAAAATGAATGTTGGGATGTAAGAGACCGGTTCTTTTATTCCGTAGATGTAGATATAAAAACACGTAAGTTTGACTGGTTTCATCAGGGTCTGGGTGTTTTCTGGAAAACTCTGCCGATTAAAATAAGAGTGTGGTCTGGTTTTATTCCTATGTGGAGCTGTTTTGCCAAGGCTGAGCAGGTGGAAGAGTTAAACAAGCATATATTTGATAAGAGTACTTTTTTGTCTGAATTTGGTCTAACCACTTTGGCTAAGGATGAAAAAATGTTTGATCTTTCTGAAACTAATAATCCTTCAAATTGGCTTGGACCCATTTGGCTTGTAGCAAATTATGTGGTTTTTAGAGGTTTGCTTAATTATGGATACAAAGCGGAAGCTAAAAAATTGTATGAAGCAACTCTCAGACTATTGGGAGAGGATTTAGCTGAAACTGGAAGTCTACATGAATACTATGATCCTTTTACCGGCAAACCGGTTATGAATGGTGGATTTATTAATTGGAATATTCTTGTTCTTAATATGTATTCTGAGCTCGATGGTAAAAAGGCTCTTACGGATGCTTATTTATTATGATTATTTGATGTTTTTGTAAGGTGATTTTATGAAAAAGGCAGGATCAGGATTCAAC
Source organism: Ercella succinigenes (assembly GCF_900002895.1). NCBI lineage: Bacteria > Bacillati > Bacillota > Clostridia > Eubacteriales > Oscillospiraceae > Ercella > Ercella succinigenes. The sequence continues at coordinate 64,941 of NZ_CDHP01000012.1, forward strand.
CCTTTTTTGCCATCCTGGGAATATATTCCCGATGGGGAACCTCATGTTTTTAATCAGCGAGTCTATTTATATGGTAGTCACGATCGTTTTAATGGACATGCTTTTTGCCTGAATGATTATGTTTGCTGGTCTGCTCCTATAGAAGATATAACCGATTGGCGTTGTGAAGGAGTGATTTATGGCAGAAACGATGATCCGCATAACAGTAATGGAGAAATGTGTCTTTATGCACCAGATGTGACTAAAGGAACAGATGGTAAATACTATCTGTATTATTGTCTGGATGGTTTATCTTTGGTTTCGGTAGCTGTGTGCGATGAACCAGCCGGGCGTTACCGTTTTTATGGGTATGTCAGATATAAAGATGGTACTTTGCTTGGAGATAGAAGGGGAGATGAGTTGCAATTTGATCCGGCAGTTTTTACTGAAAATGGCCGAACATATTTGTATACAGGTTTTTGTCCTAAAGAGCAAAAAGATCGAACGGGTGCCAGGATGACAATCATAGGTTCAGATATGCTAACAATTGAACAATCCCCTGTTACGGTTGTGCCTGGTGTTGCTACAAGTAAAGGAACAGCATATGAAGGACATGAGTTTTTTGAAGCAAGCAGTCTTCGCAAAATAAATGAAGTTTATTATTTTATTTATTCATCTATTTTGAGTCATGAGTTATGCTATGCTACTGCAAACTCTCCGACAGGTCCTTTTTCTTATGGTGGAACCATTATTAGTAATGGCGATATCGGTATTGATACATATAAGTCAGGCGATCAGAATTCTTATTTCATAAATAATAATCATGGAAGTATAGAAAAAATTAATGAGAAATGGTATGTGTTTTACCACCGCCATACAAATGGCAGTAGCTTTAGTCGTCAGGCAATGCTGGAACCGGTAGAGATAGAGTCAGACGGGAAAATATCACAAGTGGAAATGACTTCTTGTGGTCCAAATGATGGAGTGTTGATTGCAAAAGGTAAGTTTCCTGCTTATATAGCCTGCTCACTTTTTATGTCAAAAGAACCAATAATGGATTATCGTTATGGCATTTCGCCGTTTCCTTTTATCACACAGGAAAGTATTGATAATGAGAATTATTCCTATATTAAAAATATAACCGATGGTGTAATAGTTGGTTACAAATATTTCGACTGCAAAGGTGTAAAAAAGATAGCTGTAAAAGCAAGAGGCAAATATAATGATGGCAGAATTGTGATTGCAACTTCATTAAACGGAACTGCTATTGGAGAAATTTTTTTGACCGACAGTAATGAATGGCGTTGGAATACAAATAAAATTATAATTCCAGATGGCATCCATGCACTTTACTTTAAATTTGAAGGCAAGGGCTTTCTTAGTCTGGCTGCAGTTTCTTTTAATTGAAGGCTTGGCAGGCAGCTTTTTTTTGGTTTTTATCTTGATACATATTCTGATCTGCTTTGTGAATAAGAGAATCAATATCCGTCTGTTCATTTTTTTCTATCCTTGCATAACCTTGTGCAATAACAAAAGGATAAAACAATGTTTTGCCTGTTTCTTTAACATGTTCATTAAATTTTTCTTGCAGATCATTAAGGATATTCTGATTGTCCAGATCTAGAATGCAGGCAAATTCATCACCACCAATACGATAGCAGGTTCCATATTCGGAAAAAACTTCTTTCAGAACTTCAACACTTTTAATAATTGCCTCATCACCATATTTGTGACCGTAGATATCATTGATTTTTTTTAAGTTGTTTAAGTCAAAAATCCCGACAATTGAACTTGTTTGATTTTCTTTGTGATATATAATGTGAAGGTCACGATCGAAAGCCATACGGTTAGGGGCTTTAGTTAATTGATCGGTATAAGCTAAAGTTTCATAAAGGTCAGCTTGTAAGCTTTTTCGACGAACCTCACCGATTCTTCTTATAGAATTGAAAGTTAGTATGAAAACGAAAAGTACAACTCCTGTTCTGAGGAAAAAAGAGACTTGTACTTGGCTGACAAAATAAAAATAAAAGAGCTCGATAAATCCCAAGCACACCATGATTAAAAGACCTTGGAGAAAAACTTTGGCATCTGCATTCTTTCTTTTGGTTGCTTCATAAAAAAGAATATAAATACTGGTAAGAGCAGTAATTACCAGTAATATATGAGTGATTATAAGACTATCAAAAAAAGCCAGTAATCCTGATAACTGTAGAAAAATTATTACGAAAACATTGAGGATGTGGACAAAAGTTAAACTTTTAAATAAAAGTCGATATTTAGAGTCAACAATTGACTTCATATAAATTAGCAATGGTGCCGGTATAAGTGACAGCGTAATATAAGCCAAGCTACCAATGATAAACTGGTTTCCAGTAAAAAAATTCAGCATTTTCCCTTCTGCCAGCAGATAAATAGATATGATAATAGCAAATAAACCAACGGCACTTGTTTCAGAATATTCATCTCTTAGGAAAAAAATTGGGGCAAAGGCGAGTAATATACCGGCAATAAATATTATGAGAGTAAGGATAAAACCAGCACTGTAGTTTTTCAAAATAAATAACTGCAATTGAGAAGATTTACCATAATAGATATCATTTACTTGTCCTGACATATTATCGAAAGGTGAACTAAGTTCTATAGTTAATGTTTTCCCTGCTGAAAAATCAGGAATATCAATAATATGCCATATGCTGGCATATGGAAGAACTATTTTACTTTCACTATTTTCAAATAACTTCTCATATATTTTTGATTCATCTAAAAAAACCACTACATTTTGCAAGGATCCTCTAATTAAAATGCTTTGAGAAACAAGAAAATCATCATTTAATTTTTGACTAAGCGATACTTTGGTTCCACCAGCTACAGGCAGTTTTAGAGGGAGTGTATTCTCATCAGTTAAAGATAATTCTTTCGCATGGATTTGCCAATTATTATTAAATCTCTGAGGCTTTTCGATGCTGAGTTTGAGGTTTTGACCTGGCACAAAAAAGGACATGACAATAAAACATACAAAAATAAATAACAGAACAATATATAAAGTGATAAATGATTTTTTTCTCATAAGACCTCTTTCAATAAACCGTGCTACCGTATTCTAATATCTTTGCTTAAGTTATTTTATCACTATCAAAACCCTCACATTTATTATCGTCGACTTTCTATCAATATTTAATTGCCGTATAATGACAATTAGTCGTAAATGAAAGGAGTTTCATACTATGTCGAGTGTAGAAGAAAAACTGGCTGCATCTTTAACTGCTGAAAATACAGAACTTATCCCGCATCTGCCCTATCTGCTTCAGGATTTGTGGGATCTTGGATCTTCTCCCAGAGATATGCTGGAGTTAATTACAAAAGAGATAAATGCAATGGACAAAACAAGAGTGCTGGATCTGGCTTGCGGCAAGGGAGCAGTAAGCGTTCATTTGGCCAAGGAGACAGGCTGTCAGATTAAAGGTATTGATATTATGCCTGATTTTATCGCTTTTGCAAGTAAAAAAGCTTTGGAATACAGAGTGGAAAAGCTCTGTGAATTTAAAACAGGGGATATTAACGAGGCTGTTAATTCAGAAAAAATTATGATCTTGTTATTCTTGGTGCTGTAGGCGATGTTTTAGGAACACCGGAAGAAACAATAGTAAAACTGAAAAAAACAGTTAAGCCCGGAGGATATATTCTGATTGATGACGCTTATGGGAAAATTGGTAAAAAAGTTGACTATTATTCAAAGCAGGAATGGCTGCAGCTTTTGTTAGAAAATGATGTAAATCTTATTAATGATAAAATTGTGGCACAAGAAGAGTTGGTTGATCTTAACATTTTGCAGCAAAAACAAATTTGCAAGAGGGCTAACGAGCTTAAACAAAAATATCCTGAAGCAGCAGACCTTTTTGAGGGATATATAAAAAGCCAGCAAGCTGAATGCGATATGTTGGAAAATGATATTATTGGTGTTACTATGCTTTTGCAAAAAATAAGATAACAAAAAATACTCCTTTAATTTCATGTGAAACTAAAGGAGTAAAATTACTGTTTTTAATAATATTTTTAAGGCTTTTACAATAAATTACATTAAAAGTGACATAACGAAAAGTGCTATGCAGCCAACTGTAAAAGCAATGATACCTGGATTAATACCTGCTGTCTTAAAACGCTTGCCTTTTGGAATATCATTTTCGCTTAAAGGTACGCTAAATTTCTTGCGATTTATTATAAGCAAGACAATACCGACAAGGCTTAACCCGAGAATTATAATTATATACATTCCAAACAAAAAGAGACCCACCAGAGAATCGCCAATTGTTTCCATCATAATTTGCATATCGTCAATAAGAGCAAGTTCATCAAGCATTTCCAGATCGATAAGATTTAGCAGAGATGGTGCCAGTACTGTTCCTAAAAAATTAATAAAAATATGTAACCCAATGACATATCTGAGTTTGCCACTTATAGTATAAATATAGGCAAATAGCAGACCCAAGGCAAATGCATAGAAGAATTGATAAAAATTACCGTGGAAAAGGCCGAAAAGCAGACCAGATAAAAGGATTGACAAACCTTTGCCAAAACGAATAGTTTTGTCGATCAAAATTTTGCGAAAAATGATTTCTTCAATGATTGGTGCCAGCAAAGCAGCGAAAATAAATGTAGCTAAAGGATTTGAGTCTATAACAAGATCCTGAAGTGCATGGGTTGCTTTAAGATTAAATGCTGACTGTAGAAGTGTTGTAAGACCAAGACCTATTAGATTTCCAATGTACATAAGTGGCAGGCACATAATTGCATACATAATTATATGCCCTGGCTTTAATTTGTTCTCTTCAGGAGCATTACCCTCTATTTTTTTTGTCATAAGCAGAAAAACTGGAAATGCTACCAGATACAATGGCAATAAGGCTACACTATAATTAAGCCAGCTGTTAGAAGCATAATCTACTTTCAAAGTTTCCAGAACGATTGCTAGCAGCGTCTGCACGATGCTTGTTATCAGCAAGAGCGCTACTAACGAAAATCCTATACGTGAAAAAATTTTCCTGCTTGCAGATAGATCATAAGTTGTTGTTTCCAAGGTGATTTCCTCCGTTTGATTTCATTTGATTAATTTTCCGCATTCATATTTTTTTCCAGTTTGATTGCTGTTAGACTATATGAAATTACAAGAATAAGCCAAATTACAGCAACCACAGCTATTGGCAGCAAGCCGGTGTCAAAAAAAGTGTTAGCTATAAAAAGTATTACCCACAGACCGATACAGACTCCGCTCACTGTCTGATAAGCTGCATAGGCAGATTTGTAAATAATAAGCTTTTGTGCCTCATCACAGCTGTTTTGCCACTTTTTATTAAAATCCATGTCGTAAACGCTGCCCTTTTTTTCAGGATTTATTTTTTTGACCTGATCTACAATTTTTTGCTGAAGTACAATAATCAAAGCTATACTAATTAAAAAGCTCACAAGAGTAATTATCAATGGGATTAATGATTCAACTCCATTAACGTGGAAAGATGCAGCGAAGAAAAAGAAACACAAAATAAGCAAAATAGAAGTAAGTAAAAGTGCATATCCTAATTTTCTTTCTGCCAAATCAATTAGTTCTTCATTTTCTCCGTCCCATTTTTGATAAGTCTTTTTACCTTGGCTATAAAAAAGATAAATTGGAAATATGAAAATAATGCTAATAGTTCCTATACTGAACGGCATTATTTTAATCAGGATTTCAGAAAGAAATACTGGAATTATTAAATCAACACGATCCGATAGTATTCCACTGAAATAGCCCATAAAGCCACCAACTATACCACTAATCAGAATTAAAAGTAAAAATGGTTTGAGCGCTTTGCGATTTTCTGTTTTGATATTATCGTTATCAATCTTTTTCATTTTCATTTTCCTCACTATATGAAAAAATATCTTCAACTTTTGCGTTCAATACTTTGGCGATTTTCAAGGCTAGTGTTACTGAAGGAGAATAATCACCTCGTTCGATCAGACTGATTGTTTGTCTAGAAACACCTACAAGCTTCCCCATTTCATGTTGATTAATATCTAGTTTGGCTCTTTGTATTTTCAGATTGTTTTGTAATGGCATATCACAACACCCTGTCCCTTTTTGACTATTAATGTTGGCATAATGACAAGTAATTTTGTCATTATTATAGCTTGTGACAAGGATAGTTGTCAATAGTAAGGTTTTTAAAAATAAAATCCCTCATCCTGGTTTCCGGCTGAAGGATTTTAATGGTGTTTATTCGATGTGACTTTTAACGTTTATATTTCAATCTATCCCCCATTAGTTGGGTTAAAAGATCTTTGATGTCTTGATGATTTCCATAATTGTGAGAAAATTTTAAGGTTTTTCCATCTGCAAGTGTTATATGAAGTTTGCCGCCTTTGGTAGTTTCTGTTCCATCGCTTGCCATATCAGTACTGTGAGCGTGAAAGAGCATTTTTGAAATCTGGTTATAATCTATTATCATATTGGAAGAATCCTCAGAAAGAATTTGTTGTGATGGCATATTATAATATCGAAGATGATAATCTGCCCAGAAATCCATCATTGCTTTGCTTCCCTGAAAAAAGCCCTTGCCATTTGCCTTAATTTCCTGAGACATACGCTTGCTTTCTTCTTTTTGTTTTTCTTTTGAGAGATAAGCTAGAACTATTTTATCTGCCATAAAAACCAGATGACAGGTAGTTGACTTAAAAAAAGAAAGGCTTTGATAAGTTTGCAGAACCTTAAGTACATTTTCGTTGGCGTACTGATTTTGTGGCGCTGCTTGCTGATATTGTATCGTTTGTGGCGCTGCTGTATTTGCAGCCGTTGAAGCTGCAGTTTCTGCAGGAGCAGTTATATCCTTACCACAGCTAGTGCAAAATCTAGCACCTTCCGTCAAGTTTTTTCCGCAATTAGTGCAAAACATTAATTCCTCCGATCTGCTGCTTACGAATTCCATAGCAGTCTGTTCACGATTTGTCATGTGTTGTTCAGTTCATTATACACTAAATATTATTAATGATAAAAATTTCAGGCAGTAACTTGACAGGAGAACAAGTTGTGTATACTATATGACTATAAAGTTCATTTTGGTCACACAGTGTGTTTTTTGAAACAGGAGAATTATATGCCCAGAGGATTTACTGATTATGAGCGAAAAGTTTTTAGACATAAATTACAGGAAGAGGCAGTGTTTTGTCTCAAGCAATATGGCATGCGTAAAACAACTGTCGATGAGATAACTTCCAGAGCTGGTATTGCAAAAGGCTCTTTTTACCAGTTTTATCAATCTAAGGAAATGTTATTTCTGGAAGTAATATATGCTTTCCATGATGAAATTCAAGCTGAGTTGTTAAAGCAAATCGAGAGAATAAAGCAAAGTATGACTGCTGATAAATTAACAGATTTAATATTCAATTTGTTCGGCAAAGTTGAAGAATCTTTTTTGTATCCTTTGATGCAAAATGGTGATCTGCAACGTTTGATTAGTATGGTGCCGAATGACAATGTTAAGCTACATACTGAGCACGATGATCTAAACATGAAGCAGCTGCTCTCAATGTTTCCAGAGCTAAAGCAGGATAATCTTGAAAAATACAGCGCGGCACTTAGAGGTATATTTTTCACCATGTTTTTTAAGCGTGAGATAGGTAGTGATATTTTCCCTGATGCTCTCAAAGCAATGATACATGGGATTATTTTGCAGATGTATGCAGATAGTAAAAGTGATGGAGATAGATATGATTGAAGTTAAAAATCTTTTTTTCAGCTATACGGATAAACCATTTATCGAGCAGATGAATTTTTCAGTAAGTTCTGGGCAGATATTAGGGTTTTTAGGCCCATCTGGGGCGGGTAAAAGCACTCTTCAAAAAATACTGACTGGATTGCTTACGACATATAAAGGAAAAGTTCTAGTTCATGGTCAGGAAGTAAAGAATCATGACAGTGAGTTTTATGAAAATATAGGTGTAGATTTCGAATTTCCTTGTTTGTATGAAAAGTTAACCGGAAGAGAAAATCTTGATTTTTTTGCTTCTCTTTATAAGAAAAAACAAAATCCGGCACCTTTGATGAAAAGACTAGGATTGTTTGATGATGCAGATAAAAAAGTTTCTGACTACTCAAAAGGAATGAAGTCTCGACTGAATTTTATTAAGTCTTTGCTGCATGAGCCGCAACTGTTGTTTCTTGATGAACCAACGTCGGGTCTTGATCCTTCCAATGCCGGGTTATTAAAAGAAATTGTGCTGGAAGAAAAAGAAAAGGGGAAAACCATAATTCTGACAACGCATAATATGTATGATGCGACCGAACTTTGTGATCAGGTTGCTTTTATTGTTGATGGAAAATTAAGGGCTTTTGATACGCCTAGAAATCTGATAATGTCACGAGGTGCAAATCAGGTTGTCTACACTTATCAAGAAGAAGAAAACTTGATCGAAAAGAAAGTTTTGCTTAGCAATACTGCATCAGATATTAAACTTCAAGAGCTTATAAACAGTAATAGTCTTAGATCTATTCACAGCAGCGAACCAACGCTTAATGATATTTTTGTCGAGCTAACCGGGAGAAAGCTTCAATAAGTGTGATGAGTTGGCTGATTGATGAAGCTTCGGTCAAGATTGCCTAAGCTTTTAGTGACTTGGAGGAACCAAATGAGAGTAGTGAGCCTAATTAAAGGCGATATCAGATTTCAATTCAAATATGGCTTTTACTTTCTCTATTTTATTTTTAGCCTGCTGTATATCTTGTTGGCAAATATACTGCCTCAAAGCTGGCGGCAGATTGCTGTTACAATCATGGTTTTTACCGATCCCGCAGCAATGGGTTTGTTTTTTATGGGGGCAATAATTCTTTTTGAAAAAAGCGAACGGGTTCTGGATAGTATAGCTGTTTCGCCGGTAAAAGTGCAGGAATATGTATTGTCAAAGTTGCTTTCCATAGGTGCTATATCAACTCTTTCAGCATTAGCTATAGCTGTTGGCAGTGGCCTTTCTTTTGATCTGTTTTATTTTATATGTGGTGTGTTTTTGGGATCCTGCTTTTTTTCTGCCATCGGACTGATAATAGCAGCTAAAAGTGTAACACTAAATGATTTTATTCTTAATACTATTCCTGTTCAGTTGATTATCAATCTTCCGGCACTGGCATATATTTTTGGGTGGCGATATATCTGGCTTTTGATACATCCAGGTGTCAGCATTATTGAATTGATAATGTATGGGGACTATCGCTTGCCAGCTTTTGTTATTCTTCTTGTTTTAACTTTTCTGGCTTTTTATCTGACATGCAGGGTGATAAGAAAAATGTTTGTATCACTGGGAGGCGTTAAACTGTGAAGGCAATATACTATTCATTCAGGGTTTTTATTCAACAGATATTGCGTGATGATATGCTTTGGGCAGTTTGTTGCGCTCCTTTACTTGCAGGTTTGTTTTTTCGATTTGCAATACCGGCTATTGACCAATGGCTGGCCGGCATTTTGGCCGGTGAGTTGATATTAGAATCATATTATCTGTTATTTGATCTGCTTTTGAATTTGCTTACTCCTTATATGTTTTGTTTTGCAGCAGCAATGGTTATGCTGACTGAATATGATGAGAATATAGCAGTCTATATGGCAGTTACACCAGTAGGCAAGAAAGGGTATATTATCTCACGATTGATGATTCCGGCAGTTATTTCAATCCCGGCAGCTATCTTATTTACAGTTGTATTTTCTTTGACCAGATGGACTTTTGTTATGCTTGTTGCTATCAGCGTATTATCAAGCCTGCTCAGTGTTGCAGTTACTATGCTTTTGGTATCATTGTCAAACAATCGTGTAGAAGGAATGGCATTAGCTAAGCTTTCAGGGTTGATGATGTTAGGTCTGCCTATTCCTTTTTTTATTTTTTCCAACTATAGATTTCTTTTTTCGCCGCTTCCTTCTTACTGGCTGTCACTCACTGCCGTTAGTCAAAATTATGTCTATATGATACCTGCTGTATTAACAGCTTGTTGCTGGAGTATATTTTTTTATCGTAAATTTAAAAGTAAACTATCTGGATAAACGTTGTTAAGGTCGAACCATCTTTTATCAGCTTTCCTATTTTTCAAAACTTTTGCTTATCTTTAATATCAAAGTGGTGCCTTTATTTGGAGCACTTTTAATTCTGAATGCATTTTTACCATATAGAATGCGAATTCGCCTAATTACATTATCAAGTCCAATACCATGGGTGTCGGTGCTTAATTCATTTTTGCCTGTTTCTTTTTGTTCTGATAAGATCTTTTGAATCGTATCTTCTTCCATGCCTAAACCATTATCTCTTATAGATATACTTACATAGTCGATTTCATCAGAAACAGATAACCAGATACTGCCGGTAAGACCTTCTTTATTGAAAGCGTGCATAATAGCATTTTCGATTAGAGGCTGTATAATCATTCCAGGAACTTTTGTATCAAGCACCTGCTCATCATAGCTTGTATTAAATTCTATTCTTTTTCCAAACCTCATTTTTTGTAATTCTATATAATTTTCCACATTATCAATCTCTTCTGATAAAGTTACCATCTGATCAAGTTCACGTAATGAATATCTTAGTATTTTAGAAAGTCGGCTTATCATTTGTCCGGTTGATTCACCATTTTCCATTACTGACAATGCATGAATTGAGTTAAGTGTGTTAAACAGAAAATGTGGATTTATTTGCATTTGCAACATATGAAGTTCTGTTTTGCGCAGCAAATTTTTCATTTCCAGATTATCTATTTTTTGTTGATGCAGCTGACGTTCTATGTCTGCTTTTAGTGTTAGTTCATCAATTAGTGCATAAATTTGATCAGTCATTTTTTTATATGACCCTATTAGACTGTTTACTTCTAAACTATATTTATTTGATTCTGCATATTGATACTTATTTCTTTCATTATCAGCTGCATTAAATTTTTTCATTTGTACTGCTAAACGTTTTATAGGTTGTGTTAAATATCTGGAGGCAATAATTGCAGTGATTAAACATAAAAGAATAATTGCGCAGGTCGAGACTATGACCTGGACTTCAAGAGCTGCACGTCTTTTTTCGAAGCTTTCATTATACGTTTTAGAATCCTGCAAAATGGAGTTACTTAGCCTATTGATTTCATTATCTATATATTCTTTATGTCTTTCGATATAAGATAACTGAGGTCTTATATATACAGCTGAGAGACTTTCATTGTCAATTGTTTGAAAATATAATTTAACAGCCTCATCTATTGTAATTACCATATTATTAATATCAGAGATAATAAACTGGCTGGGTGCTTCGGTATTATTTTTAATTTCTGATAATACTTCCTTAAGTTTAGAAAGATTAATATCGTAATGACTTTTAATCCTCGTTCTATCATTTTTTTCGACGTCATAGTAGCCTGTTATGTCATACATTAAATCGTCTAGTATCTCAGAAAAATCTGTTATCAGATACATTTTTTGATAACTTTCGTTTAGCTGACTTAAAATATTTTTATATTGAATGCTAAGTAATAATGTATTTGCGGACATAATCAATATTATAAAAGCAAAACTAAGCAGCAAGACACTCCTGATTTTATACCTGCGTTTTGAAAAAATTTTTTTCACTCAAAAGTCTCCTCATAATCTATTTCTATATTCACTGGGGGTTGATCCGTTAATTTTTTTAAAAAGCTTAGTAAAATAAATTGTATCCTGATAGCCACATTGCATAGCTATTTCTTTTATAGTCATTTTAGGTTCCTTTAATAATTTTTTGGCAAGCGAGATGCGTCTTGAGGTCAGGTATTTGTGAAAAGTGCTTCCAGTTTCTTCCTTATATGCTTTACAAAGATATTGTGAACTTATGCCCAAATCTTCTGCTATGCTGCTAAGAGTTATTTCAGCAAGCGCTTTTTCTTGCAAAATATTGTCAATTCGCTCAAGTAGATTATGTTTTCTGCCTGCGCCGATTTTTATAGCCTCTAATGTACTGGCAAGTTGTTGCCTTACAATTAGTTCAAGCATTTCCGGTTGGTTTTTGTCAACTTCGCCATTTATTATTCTATGAAAATTTCTATAATCAACATCTAAACGCATTTCTTCGAGTTGGTGATTTAATAAAAAGATTAGTTGAACTGTAAATACAAGCCTTTTATCGGCTTGCAAAGGCATAACTAACTCAAACCATTTAGCTAGCTGTATTTTAGCCATATCGATATTACTATTTTTTACAAAGTTAATAATATCGGCTATAATTTCTTTTACTTCACGATCTGCAGCAGTTAAATCTTGTTTGCTATTATTAAGAGTGTGCCATGCCTCAATCCAGTTACCATCCTTTATGATAGTAGTACATATTTTCAACTTATTATCGAGATCTTGTTCCAGACTCTCCAGAATCTGATCCGCCTGAGAAATTAAATTATGATTATCACAGTCTTGGCTGGATCCGCTATTATTGCAACCTGATATAAACAGTAATAATCTGCCGGCAATAACGGCTTGAAGACAAATTTGTTCTGCTGGAATAACTTCTGTAATTATCTGACTAAGAGCTGAATTAATATCTTCTACTAAGTCTGCATGATTGTTTATTAGAATTAATATGCCATATTCCAGATTGTTTTGATAAATTTTTTTCAGGTCAAATTTCAAAGCGCTGCCGGGTTTTCCTGATAATAGCATTTCTATAAGTGTTTGATCACTTAGTGGATTTTGTATATCTAATTGCTTGTCGTTGATCTGGAGGTTTTTTAATTTTTCATTTAGATCCTCTTTAGTAACTGGCTTGAGAAGATACCCTTTAGCACCTAAATCCATTGCTTTAGAAACATAATCAAAATTATCGTAAGCGGAACATATTAAAACGTTAATATCTGGCTTTATGCTGGTTATATGTTTTAGCGTTTGCAGACCATCCATGCCAGGCATATGAATATCCATTACTACTACATCAGGCTCATAAAGTTTGAAAAAATCTATAGCTTCTTGACCGTTTTCAGCTTCGGCAACAATTTCAATATCCTTAAAATGTCTGGAAAGAAGTGCTCTGAATGCAAATCTTGATAAATCCTCATCATCCACTAGTAACATTTTGAGCATGTGTCACCTCTTATATTTTAATAAAATAATTTCAGATTTTTCACTTAAAGAAAATCTTAGCTTCTTTGTCTGCACTGACTGTGTCTTTTGCCTGATTCGAACTGCTAACCTCAATACAAACACATTTTTCAAAATCGTTTTCCGTAATATCTATGTTTATTATAGTATCCTGATCTGTTTTACCGGCCAAAGGCTCCATTTTTTTTGTTATAGTCTCAATCAGTGACAAATGGGCAATAATTGAGTTTTCATTATTTATTTTAATGTGATAATCAACAGTGCTATGAATTTTAAGCAGTTCTGTATAAATTTTAAGAGCCTTTATTTCATCTTTAATTAGTACATCTTTTTGGTTTTTGGTTGCATATCTCACAAATCTACTGCATTTTTCGAGGAAATCAGCTGTGCTGAAAGCATTTTCTATAAGAGCCATATTATTAGCATCGATAAAAGCTTGTTGAATTATTTTACCTAAAAGCATATTCATACTGATGTAAAATTAAACCTCCATAGAAAATATTAAACAAAATGTTATCAGATATATTGCCTGAACCAAAAACTCAGTTCATTTTAACAAAGAATAGAATGATTGGCTACTTTTTGACAATTATGGTAGAAAAAGTTCTCAGTTGTATTGTAGCATTTGCACAATTAGAATATAGACAAGCAAGAGCTCTGCTAAAATTTGAGGAGGAACTATCGATGCTTAAAAAGATTATGGCCTTAGTTATTGTAATTATTATGAGTCTTTCCCTTTTTGCCTGTTCAAATGATCAGGAGACAACAGCTGCACCGACAGAAAACGGTCAGAATGACACAGGAGAAACAGAGCCTGCTTCAGATGATAATGGGACTGGGGATCAAAGTGATCAGTTATATATACAAGTATCTGCATTAGGAACACTTGATTATTTCTGGGATCATCAGTTAGGTATGGACATGGTAGGTAAAGAAATGGGTGTCAGAACAGAATATGTCGGCCCGGCAGATTATGATATGAATGCTATGATAGCTGCATTTGAACAATCCATCGCTAAAAAACCTAACGGTATAGTTGTTGTAGGATTTGAGGATACACTTGCTCCAATTATTGATAAAGCTGTTGATGCAGGGATCCCTGTAGTTACTGTAGATGCTGATGTTCCTAACAGTAAACGTGTAGCCTTTGTAGGTACAGGTAATTTTAATGCTGGTGTTACCGGCGGTAAATATATAGCAGAAGAAATAGGTGGTCAAGGCAAGGTTGCTATTATGACTAAACCTGGACAAAGTAATTTAGAAGAACGTGTAGCCGGCTATGAAGCAGCTTTTGAGGAATATCCAGGCATTGAAATTGTACAGATTGCAGATACACAGTCTGATTCCGTTGTTGCTGCACAAGCTGCTGCTACTCTTTTGCAAACAAATCCTGATCTGGCTGCGATTGTCTGCGTAGAAGCTGCGGGCGGAGCAGGCGCTGCTACTGCTGTCAAAGAAGCAGGTAAGGTTGGAGAAGTTAAAATAATGAGTATGGATCGTGGTGATGATGTCCTTTCAGATATTGAGGAAGGTGTTATAACGGCTTCTATAGCTCAGCAAACAGCTCTTATGCCTTATTATGCGGTACAGATTCTTTATAACATCAATAATTCCAATGTTGATATTACATCAGATAATGAAGCAGCAGGTGTTCTAGGTGTTCCGACAGCTATAGATACCGGCGCAATTATAATTGATGCCAATAATGCCCAATATTTCAAACGGTAAAAATCCAAACAGTTTGATAATAAACAAAGACCCGGGCAATTAGCTTTGTTCCGGGTCTATTGATCAAGCTGGTAAAAAAACAGGAGGAATTTGCAAATGAGCAAATATGTGCTGGAGGCACGAGGTATTGTAAAAACTTTTCCCGGTGTTCGTGCGCTTGGCGGTGTTGATTTTTCCGTAGAAAAAGGTGAAGTTCATGCACTGGTTGGTGAAAATGGCGCCGGTAAATCAACTTTAATGATGATCCTAGGAGGGGTTTATAAACCTGATGAGGGAGAAGTTTTTATTGAAGGCAAAAAAAATGTTTTTCATTCAGCGACAGATGCAATGAAAAATGGTGTAGGCGTTGTTTATCAGGAGTTGAGTCTTGTACCGCAGCTTAGTGTGGCGGAAAATATTTTCGCTAATAGACAACCAGTTAACCGCATAGGCATTATTAATAAAAAAGAACTGTACCGTCAAGCACAGCAAATGTTGTCTTTATTTAACATTGATTATATTGATCCTGCAACGATTGTATCTAAACTTTCTATTGCTAATCAGCAAGTTGTAGAAATACTTAAAGCTATGAGTGAAAATCCCAAAATAATTGTTTTGGATGAACCAACATCTTCATTGACAGAAGTAGAGGTGCGTCAGTTATTTACTAATATTAGAATGCTTAAAGAGAAAGGAATTTCTTTTATATATATATCACACCATCTCAGTGAGATTTTTGAAATAGCAGATACTGCTACTGTATTGAGAGATGGTATGAAAGTAACTACTGCAAAAGTTAGAGATATAGATGAAGATTTCCTGGTTTCAAATATGGTTGGCAGATGTATTACAAATATTTACGGTCTGAGAAAAAAAGATAATTGTACAGGAGATATTTTATTTGAAGCTAAAGGTATATCTTCCAAAGGCCTTTTTGAAAATATTTCTTTTAATGTAAAGGCAGGCGAAATTGTGGGATTTTCAGGACTGGTGGGAGCTGGTAGAACTGAAATGGGCAGAGCGATTTTTGGTGTAGAAAAAATAGATAAGGGTGAAATGTTTCTCGAAGGTAAGAAACTGAATATTAAGTCTCCTGAGCAGGCAATAGCTAAGGGGATTGGATATATGACCGAAGATAGAAAAAGTTTAGGTCTATATTTGAATTTTGATATAAGAAGTAATATAGCAGCAAACAGATTAAAAGCTTTTTCTCATAAAGGATTTATGAAAGATAAGCAATTAAATCTGGCTTGCGAAAAATCGGTATCGCAATTTCGAGTGGCTACTCCGTCTATAAGGCAGAAACTTGTTAATCTTTCTGGTGGTAATCAGCAAAAAGTTATGTTGGCTGCTTGGATAGGTATTAATCCCAAAGTTCTTATTGTGGATGAGCCAACCAGAGGAGTTGATGTTGGTGCGAAGTGTGAGATATACGAAATACTACGAAATTTGGCACGAGATACTGGATGTGCCATCATAATGATTTCTTCAGATCTGCCAGAAATATTGGGTTTATCTGATCGGGTTTATGTAATGAAGGGTGGTCGTCTAGCAGCTGAACTTGAAGGTAAAACTGCAACTGAAGAATCAGTGATGAGATATGCTGCCGGTTCAGAAAGCAGATAAGGGAGTTGTAATTATATGCAAAAAACACGTAAATTTTCCAGTGTTCGAGAACTGATGATTTTTGCTGTTGTGGCACTGGTTTTTGTGATTATGTCATTTGCTTCAGAGTATTTTCTAAGCTGGAATAATCTTCTTGCTCTTTTGCTTGGGATGTCTCTTGATGTAATAATGGTTATTGGTATGACTAATCTTATGGTTAGCGGTGGTTTTGATATGTCAATAGGCTCAACTGTCGGTTTGAGCGGAGGTGTTACGGCTACTCTTCTGAAAACCGGTATGCCTGTGACAATTTGTATTATTGGTGGTTTGCTTACTGGTATAGCTATAGGTGCCGTCAATGGATTCATTATTGCAAAGATGGGCATCAATCCTTTTGTAACAACTTTAGCCATGCTAAATATGGGCAGGGGATTACTGCTGGTTTTAACAAATGGTAAAAATATTTCTAATTTGCCAGATAGTTTTACATGGATAGGGCAAAGTAGAATCGGACCTATCCAGCTTCCCATTGTATTTGCTATTTTATTGGTCATAGCTGGAGATATAATTTTACGCAAATCGCGATTTTTCCGACAAAATTATTATATTGGTGGGAATGAAAAGGCTGCTATTTTATCAGGTATACATGTTACTTCAGTTAAAATATTCAATTATATGTTCATGGGTTTTTTAGCAGCCTTTTCTGGCATTGTTTTAACAGCAAGACTAGGATCTGCTTCAACAACAGCAGGACAAGGACAGGAACTAAAAGTAATAACAGCCGTTATTATTGGCGGAGCATCTTTGTCTGGTGGTGAAGGCACTATATTGGGTGCTTTTCTGGGGACTTTCCTTATGGCTATGATTACAAATGCTATGACACTTTTAAATGTGAGTGTATATTGGCAGACTTTTGTTATAGGACTTACCTTGCTGATAGCTGTATTAATAGATCGTATTGGCAAAATGAGAAGCGAATCAAGAAAGTAAAATTAGAAATTAAGTTTTTAATGTTTTGTACGGCAGAGTTGATTTATCATCTGCAGAAAGGGTTGCTTTATGAAAAAATATACAAGCTATGAACGTGTGCTTGCGGCACTTCGTCATCAGGAAGCAGATAAAATACCTTTTGATCTAGGTTCTACAGTTCTTACCGGAATGAATATTCATACATACAGAAAATTGCGGAAATATTTAGGTTTGTCCGAAATAAATACTGAAATATATGATGTAACGCAACAATTAGCAAGAATAGATCAGGATGTTCTAGATATTTTGAAGGTAGACGTTAGAATTCTAGATCCCAGACCACCCATAAATAATCCGAGAGCTGTTGCGCCTTATATAGAAAAAGATGGCCGCTATTATCGGATGGTTGATGAAATAGGGATTGGTTGGAAAATGCCAGTTGATGGTGGACATTATTTTGACATGGTAGAACGTCCTCTTGAAGATATTATGGACATTGAAGAACTTGATCAGTATGAAATACCGGCTGGAAATGATCCTGGCAGATTTGTAGGAATGAAAGAGAAAGCAGATTTGTATGTTAAGCAGGAAAATAAGGCATATGTATTGGGCAGACATGCTCCTGGTGTCTGGGAATTAAGCCTATGGGCTAGCGGCTTTGAAAAGTTCTTTTGTGATATGATTGCGGAAAAAGAATTATCTCATGCTGTTATGCGTAAATTTACTGATTATAAAATGCAATACTGGGAAAAAGCACTGGAAACCGTAGGCGATAATGTCCTAATTATTTCAGAAGCTGATGATCTTGCTACTCAAAATAGTTTGCTTTGTTCACTTGATTTATATAAGGAAATGGTTCATCCATACCACAAGGAATTATTTGCTTTTATCAAAGAAACAGCTAAGAAAAATGGTGCTCCGGAAACTTATTTGTTCTACCACACTTGTGGTGCAATGCGACCATTTGCAGAACTGTTAAAAGAAGAAGGCGTGGATATTTTGAATCCTGTTCAGGTAAATGCTTCAGGCATGGATACAAAAAACCTGAAGAAAGAGCTTGGTGACATGTTTACCTTCTGGGGTGGAGGGGTAGATACACAACATGTTCTACCTAGTGGAACGCCACAGCAGGTAAAAGATGAAGTTAAACGCAGAATAGAAGATTTGGCACCAGGTGGCGGCTTCGTTTTTGCTGCTGTTCATAATGTTCAATCAGATGTTCCTCCCGAAAATTATATGGCGATGTGGGAAACTTTGCAGGAATATGGTAAATATTAAAATAATATTATAAATCTAAATGTGCTTTTCAGCATTCAACGCAGTTGATTCTAAACTTTTTCCAGTTATGCAATCAGCTGCGTTTTTTATTAAATAACATCAGAATAATTTTCTTTTTGACTAGAATTGCTTCTATTAATTAGATTGTGATAATCCCTTAATAATTTCCAGATGATTTTGTCCCAGGAAGTGTTTTTTCCATACTGTATACCGCTGGCAGATAGCTGTCGTCTTAGGGAAGAATCTAGCATGAGCAAATTCATGTTTTTTGACAAATCAATATAGTCGCCACCTTTGAATTTTAGTCCTGTAATGCCATGTTGTATAGTGTCTTTTATTCCACCTGCGTTAGCTCCAATTACTGCCGTTCCTGAAGCCATTGCCTCTAATACTACATTGCCAAATGTTTCAGAGGTTGAGGGACATACAAAAACATCGCATGAAGCATAAATAGCAGCTAATTTGTGACCTGTTTGAAATCCTGTAAAAATTGTATCTGCAGGGAATAGTTCTTTGCACTTTTCTATATATGGTCCATCCCCTGTTATTATCATTGCAACAGAATCCTTGTGACCGGATTTAATTTGCCTGTAGGCCTTAGCTAGAATATCCAGGTCTTTTTCTACTGAGATCCGACCTACATACAAAAAAGCAAATTTGTTTTCAACACCTAGCTCTTGACGCAGTTTTTCGCTGCGTTTCTCTGGACTGAAGCTGTCACAGTCGATTCCTCGAGAGAAAATTTCGGTTTTTATTATGCCTTTTCTATTTAAAAGGTTTTCTGCTTCTGTTGAAGGACATACCGTCAAATCAACTTGATCGTGAAACCATTTTATATAGTTCCATGAAGTGTTTTTCAGGAAATTCATTTTGTAGTAGTCAACATATTGAGAAAAATTTGTTGTGTAGCTTGCGATACAGGGAATATTATATTTTTTCGCATAGCGCATACCTGTTAGCCCCATATTAAATTCTGTCATCAGATGAATTATATCAGGTTTGAAATCTCTTAATATCTGATCAATTTTAAATGTGTTTGGAAAAGCGACTCTACATTCCGGATAAAAAAACAATGGCAGACTATAAAATTGTTCTGCCTTTAATTTTGAATCATTATTATCATATTTGGGCGCAAATATTAGATATTCAATATCCATGTTTTCAAAATATTTTACCATTTGGGTTAAGGTGTTTGTGACACCATTTATCTGAGGTGTAAAAGTATCTGTAAAAAGTGCTATTTTCATAAACATCTCCTAAAATAATGTCTTGTCTGATTATCAAATCTTATCCTTAGTATTAAGTCTACTTTTCTTTGGGCTGTTTGAAGTGAGCTTTGGATTAGATTTTTGTAAAATATAGAAGGATTCAATCGACCACAATGTAAGTGCTCTTTTTGGTCTGTTCTGATAAAATAAACTCAAGAAATAATTATGCGAGGTTATTATTTATGATCATAAAAAACGGTAGAGTTCTTATGGATTCCTGGGAATTTGAAAACATTAACATTGTTATTGAAGCAGGAGTAATAAAAGAGTTTATTGGTAAAAATATTGAAAATACAGACGATGAAAATATTATTGATGCCGAGGGTTGTATTATTGTTCCTGGGCTTGTAGATATTCATATACATGGTTGTGATGGACATGATTTCTGTGATGGAACAAAAGAAGCGATAAATTCCATGTCTTCTTTTCTGGCAAAAAATGGCATTACATCATTTCTTGCTACATCAATGGCACTGCCGCTTGATAAACTGGAAAAGATTTTTGCTGTCGGAGCAGAAGCTATAAAAAACTGTCCGGAATGTCAAGCAAAATTACTTGGTATTCACATGGAGGGGCCTTTTTTTAACAAAATCAAAAAAGGAGCTCAGGCAGGAAAAAATATTATCGATCCGGACTTAGGTTTTTTTGAACATTTGTATAATGCTGCTTTAGGGGAAATAAAGTTAATGGCGATAGCCCCTGAATTAGATGGTTCTATGGAAATGATAGAGAAAATATCAGATAGGTTGAAAGTATCAATAGGGCATACTGTTGCTGATTATGAAACTGCAATGAAGGCAATTGAAAAAGGTGCCAGTCACATAACACATTTGTTTAATGCTATGCCGGCATTTACACATCGTGATCCTGGTGTTGTAGGTGCTGCAATGGACTCAGATGTTTCAGTCGAGCTTATTTGTGATGGCTTTCATATTCATCCGGCAGTAGTCAGATCTGTGTTCAAAATGTTTGGTGCTGAACGTGTTGTTCTTGTTAGCGATGCAATGCGTGCCTGCGGGTTGCATGATGGTGATTATGAATTAGGTGGTCAACCTGTACGTTTAGATAGTGGCAAGGCAACCTTATCAGACGGCACTTTAGCTGGTTCGGCTACCAGTTTGTTAAAATGCATGCAAAATGCTATTTCTTTTGGAATTGCACCTGAACTAGCTATAAAAGCAGCAACCTTCAACCCTGCCAAAGCGGTTGGTGCCGAGACGAATATTGGCAGCATCAGCATTGGTAAAAGTGCGGATATGCTTTTGCTTGATAAAAACTACAATTTGCAGAAAACAATAATAAATGGTAGCCTTCTCTGATCTCTTATTATCAAGCTAAAAATAAAAAAGATTTTGAAAAATATTATAAATCTAAATGACCAAGTAGTTTGGATGTTTTGAGTAAAGGATTTAATATGACTGATAAATTGGGGAAAAGTATTTTAGACTATGATACAGTTGCTCTTGATGATGAAAAAAGTACTCTTGTTATCATAGATCAGACTGCGCTGCCTTATGAATTGAGAATTCTTGAGCTTACAGAGCAAAGAGATATCTGGAATGCTATCTACTTGCTTCAGGTTCGTGGTGCTCCTGCTATAGGTGTTGCTGCCGCAATAGGAATTTATCTCGCAGCAAAAAAAATAAATACGAACGACTATGATACTTTTTACCGTGAGTTTAAAAAGGCAAAGGAATATCTGGCAACTTCTCGACCTACCGCAGTAAATCTTTTCTGGGCACTTGATCGCATGGAAATGGTTGTGAAAAACAATCAGGACAAGTCAGTTTTAGAAATAAAAAATGCTTTACACAAAGAGGCTGTTGAAATCAGGGAAGAAGATATACGAGTTTGCAAGTCTATTGGCGAATATGGATTGTCGCTGATTAAAGATGGCGATGGTATTTTGACACATTGTAATGCGGGTCAGCTTGCCACGGTGAAATATGGAACTGCTTTAGCACCGGTTCATCTTGGCCGTGAACGCGGTTATAACTTTAAGGTTTATACAGATGAAACTCGTCCATTGCTTCAGGGTGCCAGATTGTCTGCCTTTGAACTTTCTGCCAATGGAGTAGAAACAATCTTGATCTGTGATAATATGGCTTCTCAGGTTATGAAAAATGGCTGGATACAAGCTGTGTTTGTTGGTTGTGATAGAGTTGCCGCCAATGGCGATGCATGCAATAAAATCGGTACTTCAGGATTAGCTGTTCTTGCCAAATATTATGATATCCCTTTCTATGTATGTGCTCCAACCTCCACCATTGATATGAAAACAGCAAAAGGAGAGGACATTCCAATAGAGGAACGTCCTGCTCATGAAATAACGGAAATGTGGTACAAGGAGAAAATGACTCCGGATGGTATATCTGTCTACAATCCTGCCTTTGACTTTGCAGATCATGAATTAATTACAGCCATTATTACGGAACATGGAATTATTAGACCACCATTTAGTGAAGGGTTAAAGAATATCTGTCATTTCCCCCGCAAGTGATTTGTTCATACTTCTGATTGCACAAAATTTGCCGCACATGGAACAGGAGTCCTCGTTTTCCGGTTTGCGCTCTTCACGAATTCTTCTGGCTGTAATAGGATCGATCGCACATTCCCATTGATCTTCCCAGTCAAAGTTCTTTCTAGCCAAAGTCATTTTATCGTCAATTTCCCTTGCTCCTTTAATCCCTTTAGCAATATCTGCTGCATGAGCTGCTATTCTGGAAGCGACAATTCCTTGGCGGACATCATCTAGATTTGGTAAAGCTAGGTGTTCTGCCGGGGTTACATAACAAAGAAATGCTGCTCCGGCTGATGCTGCGATTGCTCCGCCGATTGCGGCTGTGATATGGTCATAGCCTGGTGCGATATCTGTTACCAAAGGACCTAGTACATAAAATGGTGCACCTTTGCAGATTGTCTGCTGTATTTTCATATTTGCAGCAATTTGGTCTATAGGCATATGCCCAGGTCCTTCAACCATGACTTGAACATCTTTTGCCCATGCTTTTTGAGTAAGCTCTCCGAGACGTATCAGTTCGTCAATCTGACAGATATCTGATGCGTCGGCTAAACAACCTGGTCTGCAGGCATCCCCCAAAGATACTGTAACATCATGTTCACGGCATATTTCAAGTATTTCGTCGTAATATTCGTAAAATGGATTTTCTTCGCCTGTCATACTCATCCAGGCAAAAATCAGAGATCCACCTCTGGAAACAATATTAAGAAGCCTCTTGTTTTCTTTAATTTGTTTAATAGTTTTTCTGGTAAGGCCACAGTGAAGTGTTACAAAGTCAACGCCGTCTTCAGCATGCAAACGTATTACATCAATAAAATCTTTTGCTGTAAGCTCGCTCAAGTCGCGCTGATAATGAATAACAGCATCATACACAGGAACGGTACCAATCATGGCAGGGCATTCGCTTGTAAGTCTGCGACGAAATGGACGCGTATCTCCATGTGAGGATAAATCCATTATGGCATGAGCGCCCATATTTACTGATTCCATTACCTTTTTCATTTCCAGATCATAATCGTTGCAATCTTTGGAAACTCCAAGGTTTACATTGATTTTTGTTTTTAGCATCGAACCGATACCTTGAGGATCCAAAGAAATATGATTTTTATTTGCACAGATGGCAACCTGCCCTGATGCCACAAGCGGCATAAGATCTTCTGCCGGCATTTGTTCTTTTAGGGCAACACTTAAAAGCTCCTTGGTTGCGATTCCTTTTCTAGCGGCTTCCATTTGTGTTGAAAAATTTTTCATTATACTATGCTCCTTGTTTTCTGGTTTTTACTATCTTTTGCATTATGGTGATTCAAAAATTAAGCTGGTCTGCTTTCCACATGTGATTGAGCGGGCCGTTTCCTTTTCCCAGATCAAGCATTGCTTTTAGTGCACCTGAGATATAATTTTTTGCTTGAGCAATTGCAGTCTCTATGTCCATTCCCAGAGACAGGCCGGAAGCAATAGCACTTGATAAAGTGCAGCCTGTACCGTGTGTGTTTTGATTAGCTATTCTTTCTCCAGAAAACCATTTATGCTTTTGGTTTTGATATAACAAATCATTAGCATCATTTATTTTATGTCCACCTTTACACAGTACAGCACAACCATATTCGAGGCTTATAATCTCAGCTGCTCTAATCATATCGATACTATTTTCAATTCTAATGTCAGTTAGCGCTTCAGCTTCCGGTATATTGGGAGTAAGCAGAATTGCCTGAGGCAGCAGATATTTTTTCAGACTGTCAATTGCACTGTCATTTAGTAATTTAGAGCCGCTTGTAGAAACCATTACAGGATCTACAATGATATTTTTTGCTTTATAGTATTGAAGTTTTTGCGAAATTACTTCAATTAGTTCAATAGATGAAACCATTCCTATTTTGATGGCATCAGGAAATATATCGGTGAAAATACAGTCTAGCTGCTGCTCAAGAAATTCAGGAGTTACTTCCATGATGCTTTTTACCCCTGTCGTGTTCTGTGCAGTTAATGCTGTGATTGCACTCATTGCGTATACGCCATAGGCTGTCATTGTTTTGATATCTGCCTGAATACCGGCCCCTCCACTTGAATCACTACCTGCAATTGTTAGAGCTGTCTGCATATCTGCCTCCTGAAATTTTCGAAGTTATTCATCTGCTGAATTTGCATATCACTAAATTTAACAAGTTCTGCCCAATCTTTCTTATTGCTTTCATCATAGACCGCAACAGTTCGAAAGCCTGCTTCTACAGCTGTTTTTAAAGCGTAAAGAGCATCCTCAAATACCCAGGTTTCGTCTGTTTTGGTTTCCATTAATAAGGCTGCTTCTATATAAATATCTGGTTTGGTTTTACCTGCACCTACTTCTGTACAAGTAAAAATGGCTTCAAAAAAGTTGAAAATGCCTAATCTTTTTAGTGCAGGTTCAACGATTTGCCTGTCGCTGGCTGTTGCTGCCGTTATTCGTATATTTGCTTTCTTCATTTCAGACAGAAAATTTTTGACGCCTGGTTTTAACTCTAATTTATGATGGTAGAAAGACTCGATGGTATCATTTATTCCAGCAATAATTTCATCTGCAGATATCTGCAGATGAAATTGGTTGCGTAAATATTCAGCTCCCTCCAACATACTCATGGTATAAAGGACATTGCCTAAATCTGGATCTGCTGTCTTGCCCTGGCTTTTCAGATAAAGAGCCGCAACATTCTCCCAAAAACTCATTGAGTCCAGAAGAGTACCATCAAGATCGAAAATTGCTCCTTTAATCATATCTGTTTTCTTTCTACTATTTTTTTAGCCGTTTTCAGCAAATTTGCTGTAGCGGTTGCAATATCATTTTGAGCAAAAATTGCACTAATAACTGCAATACCATCAATACCTGATCCGGTTAGTGATAAGGCATTTTGTTGGCTGATGCCTCCTATAGCGACAACAGGGATATTTACCGCTTGGCATATATCCTTCAAGGTCTCAAAACTTACTTCATCGGCATCATCTTTAGAGCCGGTTGGGAAAACCGCGCCAACTCCAAGGTAGTCTGCTCCTTTTTGCTCAGCTGATATTGCTTGCGCTGTAGTTTGAACAGAAACACCAAGGATTTTGCCGTTGCCTACCAGACTGCGCACATTTGCTGCTTCCATATCATTTTGACCTACATGTATACCGTCGGCATCAATCGCCATAGCTACATCAACATCATCGTTGATGACAAAAGGTATATTATATGTATGGCATATTTTTTTTATTTGTTTAGCTACATCAACCATACGTTCAAAAGGAAAATCTTTTTCTCTATACTGTAAAAATGTAGTGCCACTTTCTAATGTTGCTCTAACCTGATCAAAAAGTTCGGAGCTGCTTTGTGCCCATGTTTTGTCGGTAACTGCATACAGTAACAGACTATTTTTATCGAATTTCATATTTGGCTCCCTGTTCAAGAATTTCGCCGGTCATATTATAAACAGCATCAATTATTCTGTTTCTATAGGTTGAATTTCCGTCATGAACCTGCATATTCTGCCATCCGGTTTCCCCAGCCAGACCCATTGTGCAAACTGCGGCGGCGGCTGCCTCAAGTTTGTTATTTTCATTTGCTGTCAGAAAAGCAACAAGTAGCGCAGATAATTGACATCCAGTTCCTGTAACTCTTGCCATTTCAGGTCTGCCATTTCTGATTACATAGCATTTCTTACCATCTGAAACCAGGTCAATCGCTCCTGTTACAACGATTATGCTGTTTTTTTTCTGAGCAAAATCTTTTACAAAGCTAATTGTTTCTTCAAGATTATCTTCGCTGACAGCATCAGCAATATCGGCATCTACTCCTTTGGCACTGCCACTGCCAAGTGCAAGAACTTTAATTTCAGAAATATTACCTCTGATGACTGAAAAATTTATTTCTTTTATAAGTTTTAAAGAAGTATCTTTTCTTAGCTTGCTTGCACCTGCACCCACCGGATCAAGTGCGGTTATATGGCCTAATTCATTTGCTTTGCGACCGGCAAGAAACATTGCTTCAATAGTATCATTGTTAAGTGTACCAATGTTGATGTTCAGACCATTGCAGATAGATGTTATATCCTCAACATCTCCTTGATAATCTGTCATGATTGGACTTGCACCACAGGCAAGAAGCACATTCGCAACATCGTTTACTGTGACATAGTTTGTGATGTTATGAATCAGAGGGGCCTTGATTCTGACATTTTCTAAGCATTTTTTTAACATGAAAACTCCTTTCGTGAATACAAACTGAAAGGAATGCCTGCAATAAAAAAACTGCATGTATACCAAGGTAAGCATACATGCAGTCATTACTGCGAAGTATTTCCCTACGTTGGCATTACCCAAATCAGGTTACGGGTCTAAGCGTATTGCTTACTCTCAGCCTGCTTCTTGCAAGCTCCCCTTCGTATTCAAGCGCCATTATACTATATTTGTGCCAAAAATCAAATCAATGGGTTAAAAAGAATATATTATCACTTTAATTCTTAGCCTTTTAATTGTATAAGCAAAAAAACCAAGCTTTACATTACATGATAGAAAACATTCTTATAAGATGCTATATTTAGCTTATCTTAATAAGTTTAGACAAAAAGAGTTTTTGAATATATAAGAAAAATATATGGGGGGGTTATGTTATGAAATTAAAAGCCAAAACGACATTAAAAATAATAATTCCTATGTTTTTAGCTTTTGCAATTTTGATCTCTTATTCATCTTATAATATGTATAACGATCAAAGGAATTCGGCTGCTTTAATATCAGAGGGTGTATCTAAAGAATATGGGCATTATGTTAAAGCAGAATTGGATGCAGCAATTGATGCTGCAAGAACAATATCAGATATTGCTTCAGGACTTATTCAAAGCGGGGAGGCAAATAGAGAAGCTCTGGACTTAGCCTTGAAAAATATACTAGAGACAAATTCAAATTTTTACGGTGTTTGGATAGGCTTTGAGCCAAATGCTTTTGACGGAAATGATTCGGCATATGCAAATAAAGAAGGATATGATTCAACAGGGAGGTTTATTCCTTACTGGTATCGTGAAGGCGAAGGTATAGAGCGTTTTTATCTGGAACAATATGAAGCTGAAGGAGATGGGGATTATTATCAATTGTCACTAAAAAGTGGAAAAGAAATGATAATGGAACCTTTTGAATACGAGATAAACAATCAAAATGTTTTGATGACATCGCTGACAGTACCTGTTGCCGTCAATGGAGAAACACTAGGCGTAGCCGGTGTAGATATATCATTGGAATCACTACAGCGAATCACAGCTGATCTTCAGTTTTTCGAAACCGGCTATGGTAGATTGATCACAAATCAAGGAATGGTGGTTTCCCACCCTGATGAAGAAAGAATTGGTAAAATTGGCGGAGAATTCGAAGATGACAGAGGCGCAAGTATTTTAAGCAGAATAGAAAGCGGAGAAGCATTTTCTCAGATTGCATTTTCAAGAGCTCTAAATACGGATATTTTCAGAATTTATACACCTTTTGAAATTGGCCGAACAGAAGGATACTGGAGTTTTGATGTCGCAGTTCCTGAGGCAGAAATATTTGCAGAAGTAAATAGAGCTATAACTAATCAAATTATAATTGCTATAGCTATATTGATTATCATAGGAATTATATTAATTGTGATTTCAGATCAAATCACAAAGCCTATAATTGCTACCCAAAAAATTATTGATAAAATTTCAAAATTCAATTTTAGGTATGACGATAAATCTTCTGCCAAAAAATATCTTGGTCGTAAAGATGAAATAGGTCAGATGTGCAATGCCGCTGTTAATATGGAAATTAATATCCGTGAAAAAGTGGTAAATAATATGAAGCTTATTTCTGAGGGCAATGTTGACATGGAGCTTGTTGATCTAGGTAATGAAGATGAAATAACTCCAGCATTAAAGCAGATGGTAACTGCTATTAGAAACCTTATAAGTGATGTGGGAATTCTTGTAGATGCTGCAGTTGCCGGTAAGCTTGATGTAAGAGCACAAGCAGATAAGCATGGCGGCGATTTTAAAACAATAGTAGAAGGATTAAACAAAACTCTCGATGCCGTTATCCAACCTCTTAATGTAGCTGCAGACTATGTAGACAGGATATCTAAGGGCGATATTCCAGAAAAAATTGCTGCTGACTATAAGGGAGATTTCAATACAATAAAAAACAATCTTAATACTTGTATTGATGCTATTAACAGACTTATCGAGGACTCAGGCATGTTGTCAGAAGCTGCACTTGCCGGCAGATTGGAAACCAGAGCCGATGTGAATGAACATCAAGGTGCATTTGCTGATGTCGTACAA
This sequence comes from Ercella succinigenes, assembly GCF_900002895.1. Taxonomy (NCBI): domain Bacteria; kingdom Bacillati; phylum Bacillota; class Clostridia; order Eubacteriales; family Oscillospiraceae; genus Ercella; species Ercella succinigenes. The sequence continues at coordinate 93,673 of NZ_CDHP01000012.1, forward strand.
GGTGTAAATGATACTCTTGATGCTGTTATTAAACCAGTACAAGAAGCTTCTGCGGTACTTGATGAAATGGCAAAAGGTAATATTTCAGAGCGTATGAATGGTGATTATAAAGGAGATCACGCTTTGATAAAAAATGCTTTGAATGGAACTTTAGATGAGATATCTGCATATATAAATGATATTTCGTTTGTCCTTTCAGAGATGGCTGCTGCTAATATGGATGTAGAAGTAAACAGAACATATAAGGGTGATTTCCAAGCGATTAAAGATGCTTTGAATTTAATTATAGAATCTTTCAACAATGTACTCTACGACTTTAATGAGTCAGCTGATCAGGTTGCCGCAGGTGCTGATCAAGTATCAGGAGGCAGCACTTCCTTGTCTCAGGGTACTACAGAGCAAGCTAGCGCAATTCAGGAATTGACGGCTTCTATTACCCAAATAGCAAGTCAGACTAAAGATAATGCTCAAAATGCAAATGAAGCCAATCATTTAGCCAAAAAGGCCAAAGACAATGCCGTTGACGGTAATACACAGATGAAAAAAATGCTGGGATCCATGGAAACAATAGCTGCATCGTCAAATAATATATCGAAAATCATAAAAGTTATTGACGATATTGCTTTCCAGACGAATATTCTGGCTCTTAATGCTGCTGTCGAAGCAGCACGGGCAGGTCAGCACGGGCAGGGCTTTGCAGTAGTTGCTGAGGAAGTAAGAAATCTTGCTATGCGTAGTGCTCAGGCAGCAAAAGAAACAACTGAGTTAATAGAAGGGTCAATTGATTCTGTAAAACAAGGTTCTTCACTTGCTGATTCTACCGCAAATCAACTTGAGCAGATAGTTAATGATGTTTCTTCGGCGGCAGATTTAGTTTCAGGAATAGCTATTGCTTCTAATGAGCAGGCATCTTCAATTGTTCAGATAAATGGAGGTGTACAGCAGATTTCTCAGGTTGTTCAGGCAAACTCTGCTACTGCTGAGCAAAGTGCTGCAGCCAGTGAAGAATTATCCAGCCAGGCAAGTCTGCTCAAAGATCAGATAAGCAGATTTAAGCTGAAAAAGACATAATTAAGGGAGGCATAACTATATGGCAAATGTAGACCTGCATATGCACTCAACCTATAGTGATGATGGTGAATTCAGTCCATGTGAGTTAGTTCTAAAAGCAAAACAAGCCGGTATAGAAACGATCGCCCTTTCTGATCATAATTCAGTAAAAGGAGTGCAAGAAGCGGTAATATGTGGTTTGAAAAACGGTATTGAAGTTATACCGGCTGTTGAACTGGATTGCACATACAAAGGTCTGATTTTCCATGTTCTTGGATATTTTATTGACTGTAATGCGAAAATATTTCTGGAATTAGAAAATGATATATATCAGCAGGAGATTATTGCATCGAAAAAAAGAATTGCTCTGTTAAATGAACTAGGTATTCCAATTGACGAAGAGGAAGCAATTGCTAAATCTAAAGACGGTGTTGTTACTGGAGAATTGGCTGCTGAGATTGCTCTTAGCAAAACCGAGAATTTATCCAATCCTTTACTGGCGCCTTATTTGCCAGGCGGTTCACGCAGCGATAATCCCTATGTCAATTTTTACTGGGATTTTTGTGCACAAGGCAAACCGGCTTATGTTCATATAAATTTTATTTCCATGAGTGATGCGATAGATCTGATTCATAATATGCGAGGCGTTTCTGTTTTGGCTCATCCTGGAAATAACCTTAAAAATCAACCTGAAGCTTTATTTGAAGAAATTATAAGTCTTGGTATACAGGGGGTAGAAGTCTTTAGCAGTTATCATACAGCGGCTCAGTGTGAGTATTATCTTAAGCAAGCTGATAAGTTTGGAATAATTGTTACAGGCGGCAGTGATTATCATGGTAAAACAAAACCTTCTATTTCGATTGGTCAGTATGGTCTTACAACTGATGGTCTGCAGATGCTGTCAAAATTGAAAGATAGTATCTCAGTTAAGAAATAAAATAAAATTCAATAGATCAGAGATATTAAAACTTTATACATCTCCCAGGTTAATTTTTGACACCTTAGAGGTACATTTTTTTCGTTCTTTTACTAAAGAGGCGTTTCTATAATGAATGTACCAGGGTGAATGAGTGAACTTGATACTATCTGAAAAAATCCGCCTGTCTGTTTTAAGTGGATATATCAGTAGTAGTTCACTAAACAAGAAAGGAGATGTGTATGAGCAATATTGATCTTAATCTAAATATCGATCCGCTGATGCCGGAACGTAAGGATTTCCGTATAGGCTGTATCGGTGCTGGTTTTATCATGCATGACTGTCATCTTAAATCTTATGAGCAGGCTGGTTTTAATCCCTACTCTATCTGGTCTCGTTCAAAAGAAAAAGCCGAGGTGACTGCCAAAAATTATAAGATTCCTAAGGTTTATGATTCCTGGCAGGAACTTCTGGCAGATGAAGATGTTGAGATAATTGATATCGCAATACCTCCGGATAAACAGCTTGAAGTTGTTAGGCAAGCTTGTAAATATTCGCATATTAAAGGTATTCTCTGTCAGAAGCCTTTAGCCATGAATATTGCGGAAGCTGTTGAAATGGTAAAATTATGCGAATCGGCAGGTAAACCTCTAGCTGTAAATTCAAATATGCGCTATGACCAATCGATGCGTGCTCTCAAAACAATTATAGATCGTGGATATCTTGGAGACATAGTATTGGCAACAATCGATATGCGGGCTATACCACATTGGCAGGATTTTTTGAGGAAATATGATCGTATAGAGATGCTTAATATGGGAATACATCATATAGACGTTTTCCGGTATCTTTTTGGCGATCCGGAAAAAGTAACTGCAGTTGCTCGCAAAGACCCGCGTACCAAATTCAATCATATCGATGGTATAAGCCAATATACTTTCAAATATGCTGATGATATGATGGCAACCAGCCTTGATGATGTCTGGGCATGGCCTGGTGAAGGTACTGTCAAAGATCTTTCAATAAATTGGAGAGTTGAAGGCATTGACGGTATGGCAAAAGGCACAATCGGCTGGCCTTCATATCCTGAACGCGTGCCTAGCACTCTTAAGTTCACAACAAGACAAGATCCTGATAAATGGTTTGAACCAACATGGGACAGTGTATGGTTTCCTGATGCTTTTAAAGGAACCATGGCACAGCTCCTAAGAGCTGTTGAATCAGGAACCGAGCCTGAAATCAGTGGCAGAGATAATCTGGGAACTATAGCTGCTGTGGAGGCTTGCTATCGTTCAATAGAAGAGGAAAAAACAATTCTATTCAAAGACATGATGAAATTAATGGAGGTAGAGAAATGATTTCTGTAGGTATTTTTAACGGTTACTATCCTTATTCTCTCGAAGAAAGCATTAAGAAAATTAAAGCTCAAGGATTTACATCAGTGCAGTTGGATCTTTGTTTTAAGGGAATGGATCTTGATCCGGAAACATTAACATCAGAAAAATGCCATGTGATCAGGGATGCTTTTAGAGATGCCAATATTCAGATTGTAGCCATTTCTGCTTATACTAATCTGGTACATCCTGATCCTGCTAAAAAAGCAAAAAATATTGCGGATGTAAAAGCTCTGCTGAAATTTGCCCGCGACCTTGGTACACCATATGTAATTAGTGAAACAGGAACATACTGTCTTGAAAGTGACTGGGTTTATGATCCGAAAAATTCAACAGAGGAAGCTTATCAGGATATAAAAAGTGTAATATCAGATCTTTCTGATTTTGCATATCAGAATGATGCAGTTTTTCTGATTGAAAACTATGTTAATAATATTATTGGTTCAGTCGATCAGGTTTTACGTCTCTTTGCTGATGTTAAGAGCCCAGGGCTTGGACTTTTGATGGATCCAACCAATTACTTCCAGGATAGTAATATTGATGACATAGACGGAGAACTAAATCGCATTTTTAATGCTTTAGGTGATCGTATTAAAATCGCTCATGCCAAGGATTGCAAACGTGCAGTTGATACAAGCGAAAAACATGCCGATATCGATGCTGTGGAATCACATACTTTCCGTGGTGCCGGTGCTGTAGAATTGCCTGCCCCTGGCCTTGGTTCTTTGAATTATCCTTTATATATCAAGAGACTTTCTAAAATTTGTCCTAATATTCCTATAATCATAGAACATCTTGACGAAAGTGATATTCCCAGAGCAAAAGCATTCCTGGACAAAGTTCTTAAAGAGGTCGGTGCTTGATTAGCTGAACAATTTTACCGAACAGTCAAAACAAGCTTAAATCTGATAATATTATTGGAAAATTCTTATAAGGCATTAGTCAGAGTTTCAATACAGCGGCCAGGCAACTGGTTCTGGTCGCTGTTTTAAAAAACAAGTCGATAATCAGTTGGTCTGTCTTTTCTTCAGTCACTAAAAATTTTCTAGAATCAAAAAAATTCCACATCAAACATCTGCAAAAAGACATCAAATTAATACATTTTCAAGGTGATTCAATCAAGAGGAGGAAACTCTCTGTTAAATACACAGAGAGGTAATTTGTTATGAAAAAAATAAGTCTTTTACTGGTTGTTATTCTTATTCTCAGTCTGTTCACGATAACTGGCTGTGGTAAAGCAGAAGCAAAACAAGATGGCGGATTTACGATTGGCGTCAGTAACGGTTATATAGGTAATGGCTGGCGCACACAGATGCTGGATTCAATAGAATTGCTTGGTGAGTACTACAAAGGTCAGGGTCTGGTAGAAGAAATAATAATTCAAAATGCCGGTCTTGACGTTAATACTCAGATAGCACAGATTAGAAATATGATTAACAGTGATGTTGATTTGCTTTTAATAGATCCAAATTCAGAAACTGCTCTAAATCCGGTTATTGAAGAAGCAAGAGCTGCTGGTATTCCGGTTATTTCTTTTGATCAGCCTGTTGATAATGACTATGCTTTAAATATAGTTATAGACCAGGTTACGTGGGGTGAGAATTTAGCAAAATGGTTCTGCGAAGAAATAGGTGGCAAAGGCGACATTGTTATTGTTAGCGGAATAGCCGGTAGTCCTGCAAATGTTAATCGTCTCAAAGGTATGCAGTCTGTATTGGATCAATATCCTGATATCAATGTTCTGACAGAAGTAAATGGTAACTGGGATCAGGCAAGTGCGCAGCAGGCAATGTCTAATCTTCTTACTTCATACCCTGATATAGCAGGTGTCCTGACACAAGACGGAATGGCTTTAGGTGTAGTTAATGCTTTTGAAGCTGCAAACAGAGACGTTCCGGTGGTCACAGGTGAGCTGATGATGGGTTATGTAAAAAAATGGCATGAGCTTAAGGAAGAAGTTGGTTTTGCCAGCTATGGGCAGAATAATCCTCCTGGAATAGGTGCTACAGCCTTGGGAATTGGAGTACGTATGCTTCAGGGGAAGGAACTAAAAGTTGAATTGGAGAATAATACGTATTTCTACTCGGTAAAAGATCATGTTACAAATGAAAATCTGAATGAATATTTTGATAAATACAAAGACAAACCCGATGCTTACTTTATAGATGAATGGCTTTCTGAAGAAGAGCTTGATGCTCTGTTTAAGTAAAGCTTATACAGGCTGATACAGAAAAGACAGACAATTACTGTTTAAAATCAAAAAGCAGAGGCAGGCGTGTCTGGAAATTATAGACTTGCCTGTCTCTGTCTGATCGGGAGGGTTTAAGCATGGCAGTTCTTAAGGCCATTGAGATAAAGAAAAATTTTGGTGGTGTGCAAGCGCTGATAAACGGTCGTTTAGAATTATCTGCCGGGAGGATTACCGGATTACTTGGTGCAAACGGTTCAGGCAAGTCAACGATTTCAAAAATTATCTGCGGAATCCATCAGCCTTGTGCCGGGAAAATAATAATTGATGATTGTGAAGCACAAGTTAAATCGCCGGAACAAGCTCGTGAGCTGGGTATAGTTATGATACATCAGCATTTGAGTCTTTTGCCTGAACTAAAAGTCTGGGAAAATATCGTGCTCGGACAGGAAAAATGTAAAACTGCCGGTTTTTTGGCTGACAAAAAGAATATTAAAACAGCCATAGAAGTACTGAAAAAATTAAAATCAGGTATTAATCCGGAAGCTCTGGTCAAAAGTCTATCTCCTGCTGATCGGCAAATAGTCGAAATAGCAAAAGCTCTTGTACAAAAACCGAGGATACTTATTCTTGATGAACCTACTGCAGCGCTTGAACATACGCAGGTACAAAATTTGTTCAATATTATGAATGATCTCAAAAAAACTGAAAAAACCGCCATGGTTTTTATATCACACAGGATGCGTGAAATTGTCCAGATTTGCGATGATATATGTGTTTTTCGCAATGGTGATACGGTAGGACATATTGATTTAAAAACAGAGGGTTTTGATGAAGACACAATCATTTCAATGATAACAGGTAAACCGCGTAAACAGCAAAAGGAAAGCTGCTGTCAAAATTCTGGTATGCCGATTTGTCTTGATGTGAAAAATCTTGAAATCAAAGGGGTAAGAGGCTTAACCGATTTTAGTGTACGGCATGGGGAGATTTTAGGCGTTGCCGGTCTTAGTGGTCAAGGTCAGGAAGAGTTGCTTACTGCCCTTGCTGGTTGCCGTAAAATAAAATCCGGAAACATTTATATTAATGGGAAAGAAGTTCGTATGTCTAATCCTCGTGCTGCAGTAATAGCTGGCATAGCACTTGTGCCCGGTGATCGCCAGGAGGAAGGCATTTTTATGAATCATACAGTGCGTGATAATCTTATGTATCCACTTCATGCTGCAAGCAAGTCAGGTGCTCTTAGTTTGGCAGGAAAAGAACAGCGCACTGTAAATGATCTTATAAAACGTATGAATATCCAGCCTGAAGATGATAGTAAAATAATTCGTTTTCTCAGTGGCGGCAATCAGCAGAAGGCTGTTGTGGGGAAGTGGCTGAATCTTAATCCGGAACTTTTACTGCTTAGTGATCCGGCAAAAGGTGTTGATGTTGATGCCAAGGAAGAAATGTATAGAGTTGTAGAGCAGCTTGCCTCAGAAGGTACGTCTGTCATTTTATATGCCAGTGATAATGAAGAGCTGGTAAGGGTATGCCATAGGGTAATTGTTTTATTTGAAGGCAAAATTGTTGCAGAGTTATGTGGAGATCAGATAAGTGATGAAATAATTACAGAAGCATCACTGGGACTGCAAGTTGAAGGAAAGGAAGGAGCATGATATGAAAACTTCTTTATCACTTAGCAAAATAATCAGGCATGAGCTCTTTCCATCAGGTGTTGTACTGTTTGCCGTTGTTATTTTAAATATAATTTTGCAGAGAAATTTCTTTAGCTATACAATTTTCAGATCGAATTTTATGACTTTTACGCCATTGATGATTATTGCGATGGCACAGGCAATTATTATACTTACAGGCTCGATTGATATGTCAATCGGTGCTGCTGTTACTGTTATTAACGTATATCTGGCATCTGTTATGACAGATAGTCCCGGCAATATCTTGCTGATTTCACTGGGAGCACTGGTTATAGGTGGATTGATCAGTCTTTTTAACGGCTTCTTTATTGCGGTTCTTGAACTGCCGGCTATGATAGTCACATTTGCAACATCTGCTATTTTGCGTGGTTTGGCACTTGTAATAATGCCGCAACCGGGAGGGTATATACCTGCTGCTTTTTACCGTATCTATCTGCAATCCTTTGGTGGTTTTCTGCCTGTTCCTGCAATTCTGCTTATTTTTTGTGCAGGTTTGTGGATGTTGATCAGAAGCAGACGTTTGTATAGATATATTTATTCTGTTGGTGGTAATTCTGAAAGTGCCTGGGCTAGTGGTGTTTCTGTAAGAAAAACCAAACTGGCAGCTTTTTTTATAAGCGGTATTCTTTCTGGGGTTGCTGGCCTGGCTGTAACGGCACAGGCAGCATCTGGAGATGCAAGTCTTGCCCATGCCTATACACTGCCTTCAATTGCGGCTTGCGTAATTGGGGGGATATCTTTGCAAGGAGGCCGTGGTAAGCTTGTTGGTGCCGTTATGGGTGCTCTTGTTTTGAGTTTTTTGACCAATGTGGTTTATTTTGCCAAAATACCATCGCTCTATCAGGATCTGATAAAAGGCATTATTATTATGGCTGCCTTGGTTATTGGTGTTATACCGGTTTTACGTAGTAAGTTAACAAATGTTTGAAACGGGGGATTACAAGATATATGAAAGAATCAACGTTTAATAGCAGACTTGCGGGTTATAGACGCAAGATCGGCAGAAGTCAAATTTTTGTGGCCATATGTCTTCTTTTGCTTCTTATATTGTTTGGACAGCTTATGTCACCGGGTTTTGGCAGTTCTTCACAGATCATGAATATTCTTAGTTTGTCATCTTTTTTGGGGATAATAGCTTTAGGACAGACGATAGTTGTTCTTGCTGGAGGTGAAGGTATTGATTTGTCGGTAGGAGCGATGGTATCACTGGCTTGTGTAATGGGTTCGCAGATTATGGATGGGCAGAATATGCGTTTGCTGCCAGCCATTGGCATAATCTTACTAACTGCATTTATGATCGGTCTAGTCAATGGAATAGGTGTTTCGTATCTGGGCATACCACCATTAATTGTTACTTTGGCCATGAGTAATATCCTGGCAGGTCTGGCCTTGGTTTACACAGGTGGTCAGCCTAAAGGCAGAGCAGCACCTGTTTTGAAAACTGCCGGCAGTGGATATAGCGGTAGCGTTTCAAATATGCTTTTAGTTTGGTTGGTGCTGGCAGTTATTGCAATTTTACTTTTACAAAAAACAAGATATGGAAAGATGTTATATGGTGTAGGTGCAAATCATCTTACAGCAGCTTTGTCTGGCGCTAATTCACGATTTATAAGAGCTTTGGCTTACGGTATAAGTGCAATGATAGCTGCTGTTGCAGGGCTTTTCCTCTTAGGCTACACTGAAACCGCCTATCTTGATATCGGTTCTACATATGTAATGCCTTCTGTAGCTGCTGTTGTTATAGGTGGAGTGTCTCTTGGCGGAGGCAATGGAAGCTATGCCGGTGTAATCACGGGTGCAATTACGCTTACCACATTAAATAGTCTTTTGCTTACTCTACGTATGGGAGAGGGTGGAAGGCAGATGGTATTTGGTTTTGTGCTATTATTTCTGCTTATTGTTTACGGAAGACGTAAAAAAATGTAAACTGAAAATCATTGATCTGAACGCGGGGAGATTTGATGCTAAGTGTAAGAAGTTTTAAGCATAGCTTAAAGAATCAGCTGATTCTTTATTTTATCCTGCTTGTGTCAATCCCTTCTCTGATAATAGGCGTTTTCTCATATCTGGTTTCTGCAAAAGCAATCGAAGAAAAGGTTAGTAATTATTCGCATCAAATCGTTATGCAGACTGCAAGCCAGTTGTCGATGCTTCTTAGCGGAATAGAAGATGTCAGCTTGCAACTTGTTACTATGGATGAAATAAGTCAGCTGGCAAAAATAAAACAATACGGTGCAGATTCACCAGCTCTTGAGAGTAGTATACAAAATGTAATTAGTAAAATGATCGCTTCCCGTACAGATATAGTAGGCGTTAACATACTTTTTGCCGATACAGGACAAGCCTTGGTTTTTGGTGAGCCGTTGCTCAATCTTGATAATTATGAAGGTGAAGAAATATATACAGATGTTCGGCAAAGTGATAGTGGATCTCTTTGGTCAGGGACTTACCGCAATTCAAATCCTATAGTTACTTATACCCATATATCGACTTTTTCTCGTAATATAATTGATGAGCAAAGCAGAAAAGTCATTGCTACACTTGTGATAGGCGTGAAGGAGTTCTCTCTTGCAGATACTTATTCTTACCTGGATCTGGGTCCCAGTGGGTTTAGTATAATAGTTGATGAACAAGGTTACACTGTTTCTGATCTGGATAAAAGTCGCCTTGAAAAAAGATCCGGTTTTGCTTTTGTAGGGATGGCTCTTGCAAATCAGGAACCTGAGCGTACTTTTGCCGCATATCATAATGGTGAAAGAGTTCTGGTTGCATATGAACATATACCTAGTGCTGATTGGTATTTGATAAGTGTAGTGCCATATAGTTATCTGCTTCAGGCTGTTCAGGAAAACGGCATTCTGACAATGCAGGTAGCTTTTGCATTTATCATAATAGCTATATTGCTTGCACTGTTGATATCTCGACATATTTTCCATCCCGTTGACTTATTAAATAAGTCTATTAAAGCTTTGGGCAAAGGCGATTTTGCTGTGCGAGCCTATTTGCGTGGTCAAAATGAAATCACGGAACTTGCTGCCAGCTTTGATAAAATGGCGCAACGGATTGATCATCTTATAAATCAGGTATATGAATCAAAACTGATGAAGCAGGAAGCCGAAATTAAAGCTTTACATGCTCAGATTAATCCACATTTCCTTTATAATACACTGGCTCTGATTGATGGAATGGCGATGCAAAACGGACAGACTGCTATTGCAGAAGTTACTCAGATATTATCCGATATATTTCGCTACAGTACGTCTGGAAATGACTGTGCCAGATTAAGTGAAGAGCTGTATCAAGTCGAGCAGTATTTAAAAATACATGCCCTTAGATATAGAGGCAAGTTTGAGTATGAAATAAGATCAGAAAAGGAAATAGAAAATTGTGTGCTGCCAAAGCTTTTGTTGCAACCGGTTGTAGAGAATGCAATAAGGCACGGTCTTGATAGTAGATTGAGTCATAACAGGCTTGTAATAGAAACAATAAAAAAAGAAGAACGTTTAATAGAAATAGTGATAAGAGACAATGGGAACGGCTTTGATATTCAAATACTTGATGAAATACGTAAACAGCTGGAACAGCCAGGTTCAGATATAAAACCCTATCAAAAAGAAGATTCTGAGCATATTGGAATAATAAATGTCCATCGCAGAATTAAAAATTATTACGGTGAGAACTACGGCATGATTATTAATTCAATACCTGATATAGGTACAGAAATTGTTCTGCAAATAGATGCAATAATACCTTTGGATTTTGCGGAGGTAGGACCATATGAATAAAAAAAAGTGGTCAGTCATGTTTTCTGTAATAATTATTCTGGCAAGTGCTTTTGTTGTCTGGTTTGTTTTTGGACGCAATGTTAGCAGCAGACCTGTTAGAGTTGGCATAAGTAATGGATTTATAGGTAATAACTGGCGCAACCAGATGATGGAAGATCTACATGAAGCTATTGCTTTTTATCAGCAATCAGGAGAAATTAGTGAGGTTATTATCAAAAATGCAGGTGAGGATGTAAATAATCAGATACTTCAGATAAGACATCTGATAAATAGTGATGTGGATCTGCTTTTGATAAATCCAAACTCTCCTGATGAATTAAATGAAGTAATAGCTCAGGCAAGTCAAAAAGGTATTCTGGTAGTTGTTTATGATCAGAATACTACCAGTCCTCATGCAGTTCAGATGACAATAGATCAGTTTGAATATGGTGAAAGACTTGCGCAATGGATAGTAGAGTCACTTGATGGACAAGGCAATATTATTATGATGTCCGGTGTTGAAAATCAACCTTGCAATACGATGCGTGTTGCCGGCATGAATTCTGTACTAAGCCAGTATCCACAGATAAATATTCTTGAAGAAGTTCATGGCAACTGGGATCAGGCTACTGCACGCAAGGTTATGACGGATGTGCTTTCAAGACATTCTGATATTAATGCTGTTCTTAGTCAGGACGGTATGGCTCTGGGAATAATTCAGGCATATGAGGCGGCGGGCCGTCAGGTTCCTGTTATGTGCGGAGAGACTATGAATGCCTATATGGAAAAGTCAATTGAACTTAGTTCTGAAAGTGAATTTGAAACATTTGCTTTGACTAATCCGCCTGGTATAGGCGCTTCGGCTCTAAGTCTTGGTTTATGGCTTATAAATAATTACGACGATCCTCTATCATCACCTGTGCGTGAATATTTTTTCCCGGTAAGGGAAATGCTTATTCAAGACGGAAATATTGAAGCTGAGTTTGAGTATAGCGGAGGCATGGGAACTGTTTATTTTGATGAATGGTTAACTGTCCAGGAGATAGAAAGCAGGTATTAAAATGGGAGGAATTTTATAATGCGTCCGATTAGCATGCTGATAGTTGATGATGAAGAGTTTGCCAGAGAGAGTATGCGTCTTAAAATTGATCGCAGCAGGTTTGATATCTGTCGTCTTGACGAGGCTGAGGACGCCATTTCAGCACTTGATTTAGTAAAAAAAAATCAATATGATATCGTAATATCTGATATAAAAATGCCTCAAATGACCGGTTTGCAAATGATAAAAGTGCTTCAGGAAGAGTATAAAAAAGTAAAAATTATCATTGTAAGTGGCTACAATGATTTTGAGTATGCGCGGGAAGGATTAAGAATGGGTGTTACAGATTATCTTTTGAAACCTGTAAGACCTGATCAATTAAATAATCTTATTGCTGATGTATGCGAACAGATTTTTTCTGATGAGGAAGAGCTTATAAGGAAAAATGAACTTGAAAATCTTGCTCAGGAACAGCAGATTCTTAAAATTAGCCATGGCATTAATAAACTATTATGCATAGAAAAATGGGAGTGTGATTTGGAAGAAGGCATCATAGATAATGAAAAAACAGATCTGAAATCTGTTTTTAATCTTACGGGAAAACCGCCTTTTGTCATAGCTGTTTTTCAGTTAAAGAGCCATAAGAAAACAAGCAGCGAAGATGGTCTGGCTGTATACAGTATTCTTGAAAAACATCTCGATGTTTGTTTTAAGGGACGTTATTTGTTAGCACTTAATTATAGAAATCAAAATGAATATATTGTATTGCATAATGAAACCCAGTCGGAAAAATCACTGGTGAATTGCTATAGTAAAATTTTGCTGCTGATAGGGGCACAGATGAACTGTGATTTGACTATAGGACTTTCTTCTGCATCATTTAAAGCGGATGAGCTATCACAAATATATCAACAAAGTCTTGTTGCCTGTAGAAATAAAATATTATCCGGATATAATCGTGTAATATGCTTTTCTAATTTGCCTGTGGTAACAGCTACCAAAAATTGTATGAGTGAATCAGAAATGCTGCATCTTGATAACCTTATCAAGACGCAAAGGATTAAAGAAGCAAAAAATGTTATTAGTATTCTGATAAAAAAATCTATTACTGAATCAGAAACATATCAACAGCTTATTAATAATATTCTAAGTATATATATAGTCCTGTTACGTAGTTATTCTGTTGCCCGTAATAGTGAGCTGGACCGTGTTTTCCTGCAAAGACTTTATCACCTTGATGATAGCGAAAGCATAGAACGGCTTTTGTTTGAGTATATGGAACATTTATTTTCCCAGCAGGATCTGGCTGTTATGATAAACGGCGAGGAAATTGTTAAGCAGTCGCAGCAATATATACAACAGAATTTTAGTGAAAACATATCTCTGGAGTCATTATCAGAAATTTATCACATTCACCCCAATTATCTCAGCCGGGCTTTTAAGAAATATACAGAGTATAATTTTAATGAATATCTTACAAAAGTAAGGATGGAAAAAGCAATATTTTTGTTGCGGCAACCTTCTGCCAGAATACAGGAAGTATCACAGATGCTTGGTTATACTGATAGCAAATATTTCAGCAAAGTGTTTAAGAAGCATTATGGAATAACCCCAAGCCAGCTTGAGCTGATAAAAGGTGTGCCTGAAAGAATGACCTGTGATAGTTGATCAGGTAAAATATACCCACTTAGCTGGTTAAGAAATGACGTTGAGAAACTAGTCCAATTCCCGCAAAATAGCAAACATGAGAAGTAGATAAAAATGCATTTAAATTGCTATGAAAAATTGAAAAAAACAAAGGAGGAAGCGGACAGTCAATAGCTCTTTTCAATGCCAGATTTATTTTAGGACAAGTTTGCAGCCAGCTAATGTTCTGTTCGTAAAACAATATGAATTCGAAAGAAAAATTAATGAAAGCACTAAATCATGAAACAGGTCCAGTGCCTTTTGATATGGGTCTTTTGCCAACAACAGGCTTACATGTTCTTACTTTGGAACGCTTGAGGGATCATTATGGTCTGGAAAAAAGAATTCCGATTGTTTTGGAACCGTATCAGATGCTGGGGCAGGTTGAGGATGATCTGCGCGAAGTAATAGGTATAGATACAAAGCCTTTGTGGAGTCCATACACAATGTATGGTTTTAGAAATGAGAATTTCAAGGAGTGGATGACTCCCTGGGGACAAAAAGTTATGGTTGCGGAAAATTTCGTCACAACAGAGGACGAAAACTCAGTTTATATTTATGCTGAAGGTGACACTGCGTATAAACCTGCCGGAGAAATGCCAAAATCAAGTTTCTTTTTTGATGCTACGCAAAGACAACAGCCTATTGATGAGGATAATCTAAATCCTGATGATAATTTAGAGGAATTCGGACATATTAGCGAGGAAGATCTTGACCGCTACAGATTGTTGAAAAAAGACTTTGAAAATAGTTCGTATTTTGTTGGCGGTAATCTGGGCGGAACAGCAATAGGTGATATAGCATGTGTTCCCGGACCTATGCTAAAGGAACCAAAAGGCATACGTGATGTAGCCGAGTGGTATATGGCTACAGCAATACATCAGGATTATCTGCATGAAGTTTTTGAACAACAGGTAGATATAGCACTTAGTAATCTTGCGAAAATACATTCAGTTTTAGGTGATACAATAGGCCTTGCCTATATTTGCGGAAATGACTTTGGTACGCAAAACGGACCATTTTGTTCTGTCGATACTTTCCGAGAGTTGTATGCTCCGTATTACAAACGTATAAATGGCTGGATACACGAAAATACAAAATGGAAGACTTTTAAACATAGCTGTGGTTCGATTTATTCTCTGATACCTGAAATGATAGATGCAGGTTTTGATATCATTAATCCTGTTCAATGGACTGCCAGCGAAATGGAACCACAGCGTCTTAAGCAGGAATTTGGCAAAAATATTGTTTTTTGGGGTGGTGGTGTGGACACTCAAAAAACTTTGCCCTTTGGTACACCGGATGAGGTTCGCAAAGAAGTCTTTAAAATGTGTGAGATATTTTCCAAAGATGGTGGTTTTGTCTTTAATACCGTTCATAACGTTCTGGCAAATACACCTATAGAAAATTTGGTTGCCATGATTGAGGCTCTTAGGGAGTACAACAAATAAGTTGGAAATTATTTGCTGTTCATCATCTTCCGACTGAATGCTTTTTTATACTGTGATGGTGTCATGCCTTCAAATTTTTTGAATGTTTTCATGTAATATTTTTCGTCGCTGAAGCCGCATGAATAAGCGGCTTCTTTGATTGAGACAGCATGTGTGGTTATAAGCGTTTTTGAAATATCTATCCTGATTTTGTTAAGATAATTTACCAAAGTATAACCGGTTGTGCGGTGAAATAAGGCTGACAGATAATCGGGATTATAATCAAACTCTGTGGCGATATCTTTTACGGTAAAACTTTTGTAGTAATTTGCTTTGATCCATTCACGTATTCTGGCAATATTCGCCGGAATGTTTTTTTGCATATTCAAATTCATTTCCAGAAATTCTCGTGATGTTTCCATTATGAGCAAGCTCAACGCGTAATCCAGAATTTGCTCTGGATATCTATTATCTTGCATGGAAAGATCAAGTAGTTGATTAAATAAAAGATTGGCTCTTAAAGATGTGGTTATTTGACCTTTTTCAGGTAAAATAATTTTATTTGAGGAGCCTATGTGTTCCGGCAAATTTCCTGTATGATCTGTGACTGTGTTTTGGTATAGACTTTTTGATTCAACAGGGGTCAAAGAATTCAATTCATTCACTTCATTTTCAAAATCAAAATGCACCCAGTAGTAAGATAGTTTGCCGTAAGAAGCCTTAAAACCGTAATGTTCTTCGCTTGCTCTTAGCAAAATATATTGTTGTGAATTGACTGTATATTCATGCTTGTTTTGTGAAATATAAAGTGTGCCTTCATTTACCATGATAAAAACATTGGTATCGAGTTTTCTTTTGGAATGAATGAATTCATCCCTGCTTATGAGGTTGCCGCAAGTATGATGCTTGAGAGGTTTTTCCAGATTAAATGTAAAAAAGCGCATCTAAGAATACACCACCTAATATATATTTTTGTAAGTTGAATTATACATTGATATATCTAGAATGTATATTAAGTGAATAACAAAAAATCAAGTTGGCTATATGTTTAGTTTACTAAATCAAGATGATTTGCCAACAAATAATTAAAAAAGAGATTTTAAATATCAGAGGAGGTATATATGTCAAATTTATTAAAACAGTTCACACTTGCAGATGATTTTATCGGGCGTTATGAAAAGCTTGTAAAGGACGTGGTAATTCCTTATCAGGAAAAAGCTTTGCGTGATGAAATAGAAGGTGCGGAAAAAAGTCATGCTATCGAAAATTTCAAGGCTGCTGCTATAAAGCTTAAAGATGGACATTATGACGAGGGCTTTTATGGCATGGTTTTTCAAGATAGTGATGTTGCAAAGTGGCTGGAGGCTGCTGCGTATTCTTTATTAAAATATCCAGATGAATTATTGGAAAAACGTTGTGATGATGTGATAAATATAGTCGGACAGGCACAGCATGACGATGGTTATCTCAACACATATTTTACTGTTAAAGAACCAGAAAAAAGATGGACTAATCTAGAAGAAGGACATGAACTTTATTGTGCAGGACATATGATTGAAGCTGCGGTAGCATATACTGAAGCTACTGGCAAAAACAATCTGCTGGATATTGTTAATAGATTGGTTAACCATATTCACGATAGATTTATTGTGCAGGGGTTTGCAGGGTATCCTGGACATCCAGAGATAGAGCTTGCTTTGATGAGATTATATAAATTTACTGGTGATCTCAAAAGCAAGCAACTTGCAGAGCATTTCGTCAATGTAAGAGGTGTGGATAGCGATTATTTTATAAAAGAAAGCGAACAATATCCTTGGACGGTCTGGGGCAATGACTGTAAAGATAAAGAATATACTCAGAATTTTGCCCCTGTACGTGAGCAAAAAAAAGCTGTAGGTCATGCTGTTCGTGCTGCCTATCTTTATTCAGGAATGGCAGATGTTGCTCTGGAAACAAATGACGAAACTCTTAAAAATGCCTGTAAAACATTGTGGCAGAACATTGTGCAAGCAAGAATGTACATTACAGGTGGAATAGGTTCGGCTTATGAAGGCGAAGCTTTTACCAAAGATTATCATTTGCCAAATGACACGGCCTATGCAGAAGGCTGTGCCGCTATCAGTCTTATTTTCTTTGCCCAAAGAATGTTAAGGCTTGAGATACAAAGTGAGTATGCAGATATAATGGAAAGAGCGCTTTATAATTGTGTTCTGGCCGATATGCAATTAGATGGCAAGAGGTTTTTCTACGTAAATCCTCTGGAAGTTATCCCGGGAATATCCGGAGAAGCTGTTACACATAAGCATGCCCTGCCGCAACGGCCTAAATGGTTTGCCTGCGCCTGTTGTCCCCCCAATGTTGCCAGACTTTTATCGTCGATAGGAGACTATGCCTGGAGCATAAAGAACTCTACATTATATTCGCATTTGTATATTAGTGGCACTCTTGAGCTTAAAGACATTGCAGATGGCAAGATAAAAGTGGAAACAGCTTATCCATATGGAGATACTGTTAATTATAGCTTCGAAACATCAGAGGAGACTATGAGTTTGAGGCTGGCAATCAGAATTCCTGAATGGAGTAGCAAAACTGAAATATTATTGAATGGTGAAGTGATACAATGCGATATTGCTAACGGATATGCGATTATTAATCGTAATTTTAGGAGTACGGACAAGCTTGCTGTGAAATTCGACATGAGCGTACGAAGCATATATGCCTCTGAAAAAGTATCTGCTAACTCTGGTAAAGTTGCCTTTTCGAGAGGTCCTTTAGTTTATTGTGCTGAGGGAATAGATAATAATGATCAGATTCTTGATCTTTATGTTAAAAAAGATTTTAACTATGAAGAGACTTTGCATGCGCAGTTTGATGATGTCATAAAAGTAGAGTTAGATGGATATAGAAGAAGTAAGAGTGATTCGTTGTATTCCTATAGCAGACCTGATTACAAGCCTTGCAAAATAAACCTTGTTCCCTACTATACGTGGGGAAATAGAGGACTAACTCAAATGAGAGTTTGGTTGCCGGAGGCATAGGGGGTCTTTGGATTTTTCTCTTATTTGTTTAGCTTTTAATTTAGACATAATAATATTTCTATGCTAATCTAAAACCGATATTAAAATATAAATTCATCAGGGAAAAATAAAGGACTCATAATAAATATGGAACTGTTAATTAGGGAATATAGGCAAGAGGATTTGCCAAGTATGATTAAAATCTGGAATCAGATTGTAGATGAGGGAATTGCTTTTCCTCAAATTGAAAATTTAGATGAAGAAAAAGGCAAGGTGTTTTTTGATGAACAGACTTTCACTGCCGTTGCCGAGATTGATGGCAAAGTAGCGGGTCTATACATTTTACATCCCAACAATATAGGCCGTTGTGGGCATATAGCAAATGCTTCATATGGTGTTCTTTCAGGGTTAAGAGGAAAGAATATTGGTGAGCAACTTGTCAGGCATTCCATAAAAATTGCAGCAGACAACGGGTTTCGTCTGCTGCAGTTTAATGCTGTCGTCAGTACAAATGCCGGAGCCATTTATCTTTATGAGAAAATTGGCTTTAAGCGTCTGGGAACAATTCCCGGAGGCTTTTTAATGAAAGATGGGAAATATGAGGATATAGTTCTTTTCTATATTGAAGTTATATAGAAGGCAGAGTATTCATCTATAAAACTTAAATCCACCCTTGCCGTTTTTCTTTATATCGTACATAGCGGTATCTGCGTTTTGTAATAAAGTCTCGGCATTGTTACCGTTAAGAGGATAGATTGCACCACCAATTGAAGAATTGATATTACAGCGAATATTTCTAAATATCATTTCTTCTTTTAGTGATGAATGAATTTTTTTAACTACTGCTTCTACACTTTCAGGTGTTTTTATGTTTTTCAATATAACTGTATACTCGTCGCCTCCCATTCTGGCGACGATATCAGTTTTTCTAACATTTTGAGAAATTCGTTTTGCAGCTGTTATTAGAACTTCATCTCCAATTTCATGGCCGAAATTATCATTTATATGTTTAAATCCATCTAGATCAACAAAGAGCAATACAAAGCAATTCTCATACCTTTCACTTTCATGTATTATTTCTTCAAGTCTTTCAAAAAAATATCTTCTGTTAGGCAGGCCTGTCAATTCATCATAATAAGCACTTTTTTGCAAATGCTGTTCTAATTTTTTTTGCTCGGTTATATCAGTTGCAGAACCAACAATATATGTTACGAAATCTTTTTCTAGTATTGGTGTTAATGTGGTTTTCCAAATACGATCTCCTCCAGGTAATAACAGCTCTTCTTCATATGTAATGCTTTTCCTGCTTTCAGCACATTTTTGATAATTTCTGGAAACAATATCACCTTGTTCTTGCCCCAAAAGTTCCTGCGGGCTTTTGTTTTGTATATCTTCAAGTTTTAATCCTGTCTTGGTCTGGTGGGCAAGATTGTTACGTATAAATCTAAAACTATTACAAGATAAAACTTCAATTAGAAACATAGAATCTTGGGTTCCGTTAAAAACTTTTTCATACTCTTCGGTAAGACGCACTATTTCTTGCTCAGCTTTTTTTAGCTCAGTTATATCTGTATGTGCTCCCAACATTCTTACAGGCTTGCCGTTTTTATCGCGAATTGCTATTCCTCTGCATCTAATCCAGACTGTGGATCCATTTTTATGTGTATACCTAACAATCTGATCAAAAGGGTAGTTAGCATCTGCACAATGTTTCTCAAAAGTTATCAAAACCATTTCTAAATCTTCTTTGAAAATTATATCTTGCCATTCCTTGGAAAGATGTTGCTTTTCCTCTGGATTATAGCCTAATGTTTGCCAGAATTTAGAGCTCATCCATTCATTTTCTTGCTGTTCTAAATCCCAATACCAGATTCCGTCTAAAGATCCTGATTGGATAAAGTCAAAAACGCTTCTATCTATATTTATTAAATTATACAGTTCTTCCTTCAGATAGTTTTCCTGCATGTGTTTTTCTCTTCTTTCTATTATTAATACAAATTTCCTGCAATCTTGTACTGGGGAAAATCGAGTTGCTGAATTAATAGAAACATGAAAGAGATCAACTGTCAATTATTGGCAATTGCAGCAAATGAAAAACTTCGAAGGATTAGGCAAGCCACATTTTTTATTATAATTTTTTATCAACTAAAATCAGATTGCTTGAAATAACTTCTTCCCAGTCAGGAATTGACTGAGAAGCCCCGTGTCTGTTTACAGCTATGGATGATGCTATAGATGCATATTTCAAACAGTCGGTAATGGAATAATTGTCTGTAAAAAGTTTTAGGAAATATCCTGTAAAAGTATCACCGGCAGCGGTTGTGTCTATGACTTTCACATCATATATTCCATGTCTATAAGTGGATTTGCCATCATAAAAGATGACTCCTTTTTTGCCTAAAGTTAGCAGAAATGAAGTTTGGGGATATTTTTTATATAATTCTGCAAGTATCTCACTTTCCTGATTTTTCCCGGTTAGTTCAAATCCTTCAATTTCATTTAAAATAAGAATATCAATTAAGTTTATTGGATATTCTGGCAATTCGGTACTTATTGGCGATGGATTAAAAGCTATTTTCAAGCCTTTTTCTTTTGCTTTAACAATTAAATAAGGAATATTGCTAATCTCGTTTTGCAAAAGAATAGTATCTTTTGCGTCGCTTTGTTCTAAAACTTGATCAATAAACTCCTTGCTTATCGATTTGTTGGTTCCTCCATGGTAAAGAATACAATTTTGACCATCTTTATCGACCTGAATAATTGTGTGCCCGCTGGCCCCTTTTGTGATTTGAATTAATTCTGTTCCTACATCATTTTTTCTTAAAGTATCTATTAATATTTGGCCGTCTTCTCCTATTTTGCCTGCCATTTTGCATTGGCTTTTTGCTCTTGCAAGGGCGATTGCCTGATTCAATCCTTTGCCACCTGAATATATTTCTCTTTTGGAACTTTCAAGTGTTTCACCAGGCTTTAGAATGTGATCAACAGTATAAACATAGTCAATATTTAATGAACCAAAACAAATAATGCTCATGAATTCTCTCCTCGTGTATTAGTCAAAAAATTTTATTGATTATCGTGTTTTCGATTACGTGTTTTGCCATTCTATTATTGGCAACTTTTTTGGGAATATCTTTTTGTTTTCGTTTATATAATTTTCAATATCAAATTTATTTGAATTGCCTTCCATGGGCCCCCGTACTTGAACCGCAAGTGCGCCAGCTGCATTGGCATATATTATAGCTTTTTCTAAATCCTCACCTTGACATAACATGGATAAAAAAGTAGTATCAAAACAATCTCCAGCACCTGTTGGATCTACCTCTTTTGCCGGGAAAGTATCTACTTGAAATGCTTTTGTTCTGGTATAGACATTCGTGCCTTTTGAGCCGTTTTTTACTATGATTATGCGGTCTTTTTGATTTAATAGTTTTTTTATTGCTATACCTGGGTTATTGAACAATATATTAAGTTCGTTCTTACCAGTCAAAAGAATATCGCACGAATTCATAATTTCGTTATAATGATCTAAGAGATTACCCTTTAAAAGCTCTGGCCTGATATTAGGATCAAAGCTTATTTTTACTTTATTTGCAATAGCTATTCTTACCGCTTTCATTATAGCTTCCTGCATGCTTATGCTAGCCGTAATTGAACAACCCATAATATGCAAAAATTTAGTTTTAGCGATTATTTCAGGATTAATATCTTTAGGTTCTAATTCCCCACAAGCTGCGTTTCCAAAATGAAAAATGAATTGACGTTCTCCGTTGTCAAAATAAGTTACAAAAGCAGTCCCAGTACTATTTTTTTGAGTGGTTATTATGTGGGAGACATCAACGCCATTGCCTGCAAGCCGTTTGATATTTAATTTTCCGAAATCGTCATCTCCTATTTTAGCAATTATTGCGCATTTGCTACCCATTCTTCCTGCTTGATCGATAGAAATTGCGGGAGCTCCGCTTGGATATGGACCAAGTAAAAGTCCAGGAGCATCAAATTTTTGATTTTTTTTCTCCGCTAGTATTTCTACTAAAATTTCTCCTACTGTAATAATATCGTACATTATTTCCCTCCAAAATCTAACATGTAATAAAGAAAAAGCAATCATAAACGAAAATTCAAGTGTGCATTGTGAACAAAAAACGCTTGACATGTCGCCTGTGTTGATATAATATCATCACAAATGAAAACAATCAAGCAAGATAATTTTTTTATCAATCATAAACGATCATTGTGCTGTTTAAGGAATGAAAATAGTAAATTAAGTTTTTTCACTTTGAGGAATCTATTGTCGATGATCGGCAAAGATAATAAACCCCAGAAAACAAGGAGGAAAAAGGAATGAAAAAGACAATAGCCCTGATGCTTATAATGGCACTGCTCATGGCACTTGCAAGTGGGTGCGGAGGAAACACAGATACGACGACGACAACAGGAGCAGCGCAGACAACAGAAGGAACAACAGCAGGAGATTCAGATGAAACGACAGAAGGAGCAAAAGATAATAGCGAATACAAATTAGGATTTATCCTAGGATCAAGAGAGCATGCCTTTTATACAACAATAGAAGAAGGAATAAATGCAGCAGCTCAGGACTATGGATTCACAGCAGTAGTACTGGAAAGTGATCTTGACGGAGCAATAGCATCAGAGAGAATAGAGACATTGGTAGTAGACGGCTGTGATGCGATTTCTCTGTCAGTAAATGATCCATCAGGTAGTACGCCTGCAATAGAAGCAGCAGATGCAGAGGGCGTACCGATGTTTGCTTTTGACTGTACATCAAGTGAAACAGATGTAATCAAATGTTTCGTAGGAACAGACAATGTTCAAGGCGGAGTACTAGGTGGCGAAACAATAATCAAGTATCTTGAAGATAATGGAATGACAGACGGAGCAACGATAGGGATAATCGGATATCCTGAGCCACAGTCAACAATAGACCGTGAACAGGGCTGGTACAGTGTAGTAGAAAAGTATGAAGAAGAGTATAACTTAACTATAGTAAATATAGGTAACTATAGAGGAGACGCCTCAACAGCACAGAATCTGATGAGTGATGCATTAACACAGTATCCTGATATGGCAGCAATCTTCACAGTAGGAGATCCGGCAGCAGTAGGAGCTCTTGCAGCGATTAAGACAGCAGGTGCCTCAACAATAATAATAGGATTTGACGCAAACCCAGAAGCACACGAAGCAATCCTTGATCCAGAAAACGGAAAGATATGGCTGGCAGACGTAGCCCAAGATCCATATAACATAGGCTACAAGATAGCAGAGCAGATGCTGAATTACCTTAATTCTGGAAAAGTAGATAAAGAAACAATGTTGATAGAACCATATCTGGTAGATGCTTCAAACGCAAAAGTTCAATAAATAAGCAGAAAGATTAAAGAACCTTAAAAACAGGGCTGTGCCTGAGAAAAAATCGGGCACAGTCTTGAAAAGGAAAAGAGAAGGAGAAACTTGATGCAACCTTTTCTGCAAGCAGTCGATATAAGTAAGCTTTTCCCAGGAGTACAGGCATTGTCAGAGGTATCTTTGGATTTTTATCCAGGAGAAGTGCATGCATTGGTGGGAGAAAACGGTGCAGGTAAATCGACGCTTATAAAGATTTTATCAGGAGTATATACCCCTACAAAAGGCCATGTAGTGTTAGATGGAAAGAAAGTAATTCTGGATAATCCACATGATGCAATAGCCAAGGGAATAGCGGTAATACATCAGGAACTGAGTATAGCATATGATTTAACTGTGGCAGAAAATATATTCTTGGGAATGGAGCCACGTAGTGGCATGATGCTTAATCGCAAGAAAATGAACAAGAAGTCGCAAGATATTCTTGATTTTATGCAGGTAAACATAAAAGCAACTGATCTGGCCAGAGATCTGACTGCAGCTCAACAGCAGATGATAGAAATAGCAAAAGTAATAAATAAGCAGGCGAAGGTAGTTATTATGGACGAACCAACCTCGTCTTTGTCGGATCATGAAATTAAGGCGTTGTTTACACAGATAAATAATCTGCGTAAAAGCAATGTGACCATTATATATATATCACATCGGATGGTAGAAATATTTGAGATGTGTGATAGAGCAACGGTGCTACGAGATGGCAAAAAAATAGTTACGGAAAAAGTAGCAGATATAACCGAGAGTGAACTTGTAGCAAACATGGTAGGCCGTAAGATAGGCGATTACTATAATAGACAAAAACACACGCGCGGAAAAGAACTTCTTCGCGTAGAAGGTCTGAGCAGAGATGGTGAGTTCAAAGATATAAGCTTTAAAGCTTATGCAGGAGAAATCCTTGGTATTGCAGGGCTTGTAGGAGCAGGAAGAACAGAGGTAATGGAAACTATCTTTGGAGCACGCCAAGCACAAAGCGGAAAAGTTTTTGTAGAAGGAAAAGAAGCCAAATTCAAGAATCCACTTGATGCAATTAATAACCGCATAGGACTTGTAACAGAAGATAGAAGAAGAACAGGGCTTATGTTACAGGCATCTGTAAAACACAATATGGTCTTGCCAAGTTTAAAGAAGAACAAAAGTAAATTCAATTTTGTTGATCGCAGTTGGGAGAAGAAAATAGTAGGCGAAATGTCCAATAAGCTAAAAGTGAAGACTCCTTCGATAGAAACAATAATAAGTAATTTATCGGGTGGGAATCAGCAGAAAGTAATTTTGGCTAAATGGCTTATAGCGGATACAGACATAATGATATTAGATGAGCCCACTAGAGGAATAGATGTCAATGCAAAGTCAGAATTCTATGCTCTTATGAATGATTTTGTAGCAAAGGGTGGGTGCATAATTATGGTATCTTCCGAAATGCCAGAAGTAATAGGTATAAGTGATAGAGTGCTGGTAATGCGTGAAGGCAGAATAAGCGGTGAATTATCGGGTGAAGATGTAAATGAAGAAAAAATAATAGATCTTGCCAGCATTCACAGCAGCTAAGTAAGAAAGCAGCTATTTACTATTAAGAAACAGGTGAAAGGAAAAGATTCCATATGAGTAATATTCAAACCGGATCGCAAGCAGGGACTTTAGAGAAGATAAAAACATTTTCTAAGCATAATATAATTTTGTATGTTCTAATTCTGCTAAGTTTAGGCTTTGCTTTAGGAAACAGTGCTTTTTTGACAGCTGCAAACTTAGTTAATCTGACAACACAGATGGCAATAAATGCAATGCTATCGGCAGGTTTGACCTATGTAATTATATTAGGCGGAATAGATATATCTGTAGGTGCTGTGGGTGCATTGGCAGGAGTTGTTACAGCCTTGGTAGGACGTACTTTGCCAGCAGAAACACCTATAGCTCTTGTAGTAGTAGTACAGTTGGCGACAGGTCTTATTGTAGGTATACTTTTCGGTTCGTTTATAGGTGTAATAATAGCAAAATTCAAGGTAGTACCGATGATAGCTACATTGGCTGCGCTGAATATAGCAAGAGGATTGTGTTACATTTTCTCAGGAGGCACATCTGTATCTGGTCTTAACAGAACATATTCCTGGCTTGGAGCAGGCAGATTATTCAGAACAGATGATAAACCTACCGGCTGGCTGCCGATAATAACGATAGTGGTAATAGTGTTTGTAATAATTATGCATATTTTGCTATCTCGAACAGTATTTGGCAGACATGTGTATGCAACTGGTTCGAACAGAACAGTAGCGCATTTGAGTGGAATAAATACTGCTAGAATAATCTTTTTGGGACATGTGATTTGCGCAGCGATGGCTTCTGTTGGAGGTGTACTTAATTCTTCTAAGTTGCAAAATGGACAACCTGGTGCAATGGATGGTTACGAGATGTATGCTATTGCGGCTACTGTACTTGGTGGAACCTCATTGTCAGGTGGTAGTGGTTCTGTAGCTCGGGCTATGGTTGGTGTTGCGGTTATTGCAGTTATAAATAACGGTATGAATCTTCTGCACATTAATTCTTATTGGCAGAGGACTGTTATTGGTGCGATTATTCTGATGGCTGTTATCCTTGATATGGCTCAGAAAAAGAAAAAGCTTTAAGCTTTTCTTACCTTACAGGAGTTTTGCATGAT